>JACPIQ010000123.1 GCA_016188005.1 Candidatus Rokuibacteriota bacterium
GGCATCGCGGCGTTGATCGTCGCCATGGCGATCATCCGCCGGGTCTTCCATCTCGGGGAGTTCTTTCGCCCGATCCACTTCAACAACCTGGGCCTGCTGCTGCTCACGATGGCGTGTCTCTGGTTCTACTTCACGTTCGCCGCGTACCTGACGGGCTACTACGGCAACGAGCCGGAGGAGATGAAGGTCTTCTGGTCGAAGTTCACCGGGCCCTTCTGGATGACCTTCTGGGCCATGCTGGCCTGCAACTTCGTGGTGCCCATGGCCTGCCTCGTCCATCTTGGCCGTCACGCGGTCGGCAAGACGGTGGTGGCCTCGGTCGCGGTGGTCATCGGGATGTGGCTGGAGCGCCTGAACATCATCGTGCCCACGCTCTCCAACCCCCGGCTCCCGTTCCCCGAGGGGCAGTACTGGCCGACCTGGGTCGAGTGGGGGGAGACGGCGGGGAGCTTCGGCGTGTTCATCCTGCTCTATGTCCTCTTCGTCAAGCTCTTCCCCATCATCTCGATCTGGGAGATCAAGGAAGGGCGCGAGGTCGGGCTCAAGGAGGTGGAGGAACGCCTGCGGACATACCTCCCCGACGCGACGGAGCCCGAGCCCGCCCGCGATCGGGCGAAGGTGCTCACATGAGCGACGAGCGATCGGGGTTCGACAGGAAGGTCAGAGCCGCGCAGTGGGCGATCGCGGCCCTGGCCGTCGTCTTCATCGGCGGGATCGTCACGTGGATCGCGCATCTCATCCGCACCGCGTGGCGCCTCGGGGACGTCCCCTCGGCATCCATCGGCATTTCGCTGGTCGCGGTCCCCGTCTTCCTCGTCCTCCTGGGGGTCATCGTCTCCGTGTTCTGGGGGCTCCTCAGGGAGGGGGGCACGCGATGACGGCCCGTTTGCTGGTGGCCGGGCTGAGCCTGCTGGCAGGGATGGCGTTCGGCGCCGGTCCGGCGTTCGGCGGCCACGAGGGACTCTCGGTGCTCCTGCCCGCCAGCCCCCTGGAGGGAAGCCGGCTGTTCGCCGAGAAAGGGTGCGTCGGCTGCCATGGCGTCCACGGCGCTGGCGGCACCGCGGGGCCCGATCTCGGGCGCGGGATCCTGAACCGTCCGCTGCTGGAGATCGCCGCCGTCATGTGGAACCACGCGCCCGGCATGGAGCACCTGTTCCAGGAGAAGCGCGTGACTCGGCCGACGTTCGAGCCGCCGCAGATGGCGAGCCTGCTGGCGTTCCTCTACTACCTCGGCTCGCTGGATCCTCCCGGTGACGCGGACAGGGGCGCCATGCTCTTCGAGCAGAAGGGGTGCCAAACCTGCCACAAGGTGGGGGGGCGAGGCGGGAACGTAGGGCCAGACCTCACCGGGTACAGCCGATATGCGTCGCCTCTCTTCCTCACCGCCGGTCTGTGGAACCGGGGGCGGGCGATGGCGAGCGCCATGGAGCAGAGAAAGGTCCCGCGCCCCACGTTCCAGGGGAACGACATCCCCGACCTCTTCGCCTACATCCGGAGCGCGGGCGTGGGAACCGAGCGGGTCTATGCCCCTCCGGGGAGTCCGAAGCGCGGCGAGGCGCGCTTCACGCAGAAGCGGTGCGTGGAGTGCCACTCGGTGAGAGGCCACGGCGGCAAGGTGGGTCCCGACCTCGCGATCGGGGTCAAGGGAAGCTTCACGAGGATCGCGGGAACCATGTGGAACCACGGTCCCCGGATGTGGGCGAGGATGACCGAGGGCGGGATCGAGGTGCCCTCGCTCAGCACCGGCGAGATGTCGGACCTCATCAGCTACGTCTATTTCCTCCAGTTCATCGACCCGCCCGGTGACGCGCGGCGGGGGGCAGCGGTCTACAAGGAAAAGCGCTGCGGCAGCTGTCACGGGGCGGGCGGCACGAAGCTGGTGGCTCCCGCGTTCGCGCGCGTGGTCGAGAAGCTCAGCACGCCGCTGGCGATCATCACCGCCATGTGGAATCACGCGGGCCAGATGACCGAGACGACCGTGGAGGAGAACGTGGCCTGGCCGATGCTGAAAGGAGGAGAGATGGGCGACCTGATCGCCTACCTGCTGGGACGAGAGCGTGGACCCGGCGCGACGCCAACTGCACCCGCGCCGGCTTCATCCCGTGCGAGGAAGGACACCGCTCCGGCGAAGTGACAAGGAGGAGAACCATGCGCTCGCTTGCGATGGTCGCGGTCCTGCTGGGGGCCTTCACGTGGGCCTCCACCGCGGCCGCGGCCGACCTCGAGATCGGCAAGAAGGTCTACGAGAAGAAGTGCGCCTCGTGCCACGGCGCCGACGGCAAGAGCAATGCCAAGATGGAGCAGGCGCTCAAGGTCAAGATCCCGGCGCTCGCCGGCTCGGCCCTGAAACCCGACGCGGAGCTGCTGAAGCTCGTGTCCGATGGCAAGAAGCCCATGCCGGGCTTCGGGAAGAGCCTCAGTAAAGATGAGATCGACGCGGTGGTTCAGTACGCGAGGGCGCTTGCCACGGGAAAGGTGACTGGCGGCAAGTGAACGCCCGGGCCCGGCCTTCAGGGAGAGAACGATGAACGGCCCGTGATCACCGTCGGCGGCCCGGCAAGGGGGGGGCGCCCATGAGTAAGACCGTGAAATGGACTCTCGTCGCCGTCGCGCTCGTTCTGTGGCCTCTGGATCCGGCGTGGGGCCAGCAGCCCGTGTTCGGCCCGAGCCAGGACCCGCTGGCCGGCTCGCGCGTCTTCGGGACCAAGGGCTGTGCTACGTGTCACGCCGTGAACGGGCTCGGCGGCACCGTGGGGCCCGATCTCGGCCGCATCGCGCGGCCCCGCTCCTTCTACGACCTCGCCACCGCCATGTGGAATCACCTGCCGAGGATGGTGGAGCGCATGCAGCAGCGGGGCCTGTCCCGCCCCCACCTCGGCGTCCAGGAAACCGCGGACCTCATCGGGTTCCTCTACACTCTCAATTACTTCGACACGCCCGGGAACCCGGCCGTCGGAGCGCGGTACTTCGCCGAGAAGCGTTGCATCAGCTGCCATCAGGTCGGGGGCTCCGGGGGAGTGGTCGGCCCGAACCTGGACTTTCTCAAGCAGTTCGCCTCGCCGCTCTTCGTCGCCGCGGCGCTGTGGAACCACGGGCCATAGATGATGGAGGCGATGAAGGCCGGAGGCATCGAGCGGCCTGCCTTCATCGGTCCGGAGCTGCACGACCTCCTGGCCTCTCTCGTCCCCGCCTCCGCCGGCCCCCGAGAGGGGCCGCTCTACGTGCTGCCCGGGCGCGCCGATGAAGGGCGCCGGCTTTTCACCGACACGCGCTGCATCGGGTGTCATACCGTGGCCGGCGAGGGCGGCCGGGTGGGCCCGGACCTCGTCGGGCGCGGCGTGCGTCGAAGCCTCCTGGAGTTCTCGGCGGCCATGTGGAACAAGGCGCCGGCCATGGTCGCGGCGATGAAGGCGCGAGGCATCGCCGTCCCTCAGCTCCGAGCCGAAGAGATGGCGGATATCGTTGCCTATCTCTACGCGGTACGGTACTTCGCGGACCCCGGCAACGCGAGCAATGGCAAGGCACTGGCGAAGGAGAAAGGGTGCCTGCGCTGCCACGGCGCGTCCCGCGCGGGCGCGAAGCTGGCGAGGGACCTCGCCACGATGAAGGGGGCCCAAGCGCCGGCAGCGGTGATCGCGGCGTTGTGGAACCACGCGGGACTCCCGCTCCCGGGCCTGGCCGGGCAAAAGGGCGTGTGGCCGGAGTTCCGCCCGGAAGAGATGGCGGATCTGGTGGCGTGGCTCCAGTCATCCGGGCGACAGGGATGATTGCTCGGCCCACGTCATTGCGCTGACCCTCGGCTACCGGTTCATGTAGCGGCTGTCCCCCGAGCCCCCCGGGCCCTGGGGAGCGCCGTGGGGCAGCCGCGCCCCGGGGGGCCACCGCCGCCCCACCCGTTGCTGCGATCGTTCGCCCGGAGCCCGGAAGCTGTGCTAGTTTATCAAGGACTTGGGCTGCTGCCCTTAAGGGGTTATGGTGGCACCCCTCTTGCTCGCTGCGGGGGGGTAGCGCCCTGTGGTGGGGCGCTCAGGTTTCCGGGGCGTTGAAAACGGAGGGAGATCCATGGCTGCCAGCACGCTGACGATCACGGACAACCGGACCGGCAAGTCGTACGAGATCCCCATCGCCAACGGGGCCATACGGGCCATGGACCTCCGGCAGATCCGGACCGGTCCGGAGGACTTCGGGCTTCTCTCCTACGATCCCGCCTTCACCAACACCGCCTCCTGCATCAGCCGGATCACGGAGATCGACGGGGAGCGCGGCATCCTCCGCTACCGCGGCTACCCCATCGAGGAGCTGGCCGAGCGGTCGAACTACCTGGAGGTCGCCTACCTGGTCCTCAACGGCGAGCTGCCGACCATGACCCAGATGGACGAGTGGGTCTACGAGGTCACCCACCACACCTGGGTCCACGAGAACGTGAAGAAGTTCATGGATGGCTTCCACCACGACGCCCATCCCATGGGCATGCTCTGCTCGGCCGTGGCGGCGCTCTCGACCTTCTACCCCGAGGCGAAGAACGGGGGCGATCCGGGGATGCGGAAGCTGCAGATCGTCCGGCTCGTCGCCAAGATGCCGACGCTGGCCGCCTTCGCCTACCGCCACAGCCTCGGGATGCCCTACGCCTATCCCGACAACGAGCTGTCCTACACGGGCAACTTCCTCAACATGCTCTTCAAGACCACCGAGGTGAAGTACCAGCCCAACGCGACGCTCGAGCGGGCGCTGGAGGTGCTCTTCATCCTCCACGCCGACCACGAGCAGAACTGCTCCGCCAACGCGGTGCGGAGCGTGGGCTCCTCGGAAGCGGACCCCTACTGCGCGCTCGCGGGTGGGGTGGCGGCGCTCTACGGGCCGCTGCACGGCGGGGCCAACGAGGCCGTGCTCCGCATGCTGGGCGCCATCGGCTCCAAGGCGCATATCCCCGAGTTCATCAAGGAGGTCAAGGACGGCAAGGCCAAGCTCATGGGCTTCGGGCACCGCGTGTACAAGAACTACGATCCGCGGGCCAAGATCATCAAGCGCATGGCCGACGAGGTGTTCGAGGTGACGCGCCCGAGCCCGCTCCTGCCCATCGCCCTCGAGCTCGAGCGCATCGCGCTTCAGGACGACTACTTCGTCTCCCGCAAGCTCTACCCGAACGTGGACTTCTACTCCGGCCTCATCTACCAGGCCATGGGCTTCCCCGTCGAGATGTTCCCGGTGCTCTTCGCCATCCCGCGCACCAGCGGCTGGCTCGCCCAGTGGCAGGAGATGCGGAACGACTCCGAGCAGAAGATCGCCCGGCCGCGCCAGCTCTACCTCGGAGCCGGCAAGCGGAGCTACGTCGAGATCGGGAAGCGGGACGAGGAATCCGGGACCGACGGATGATCCCCGGACCGGTCTTCGCCTCGGCGCCGCAGCGGGTGTACTGGGAGATCACGCGGGCCTGCGATCTCGCCTGCCGCCACTGCCGTGCCGAGGCGGTCCGCGATCCGGACCGAGACGAGCTCAGCACGGCGGAGGGGCTCGCGCTCCTCGACAGTCTCGCGCGCTTCGGCCAGCCGGCGCCGCACCTCGTCCTCACGGGCGGGGACGCCCTCAAGCGCCAGGACCTGTTCCTCCTGATCGAGCGGGCCCGGGCGCTGGGCCTGTCGGTGTCGGTGGCGCCCAGCGCCACTCCGCTCCTGACCGGCGAGGCCATCCACCGGCTCCGGGCGGCGGGGGTCGAGGCCATCTCGCTGAGCCTCGATGGGGCGACGGCCGCCAGTCACGACGCTCTCCGGGGAGTGCCCGGGTGCTTCGGGCGGACGCTCGAGGCGGCGGGCACGGCGCGGGCCGAGGGGCTGCCCTTCCAGGTCAACACGCTGGTGAGCCGGGAGACGCTCGGCGACCTGCCCGCGATCTACGCCGTGGCGCGGGGGCTCGGCGCCCAGCGCTGGAGCCTCTTCTTCCTGATCTCCGTGGGACGGGGAACGGTATTGGCGCCGATCTCGGCCGGCGAGTGCGAGGATCTCTTCTCCTGGGCGGCGGGGCTGCCGCCGGGCGAGGGTCCCGTGGTGACGACCACGGAGGCCCCGCACTTCCGCCGGGTGCTGCTCCAGAAGCGGAAGGGCTCGCCGGGAGGGCGGCACGCCGCGGGCATCCGCGACGGTAACGGGATCATGTTCATCTCCCACACGGGGGAGATCACCCCGTCGGGCTTCTTCCCGCTCCCGGCGGGCTCGGTGAGGCGCGACGACCCCGTGACGGTGTACCGCGAGTCGGCGATGTTCCGTGGGCTCAGGCGCGTGGATCTCTTCGGCGGGCGCTGTGGCCGCTGCGAGTTCCGCGGCGTCTGCGGCGGCTCGCGGGCGCGCGCCTACGCCGCCAGCGGTGACCCGCTGGCCGAGGACCCGCTCTGCGCCCATGAGCCCGGCACGGGGGGCCCCGACAGGGCGCGGGAAGTGGCGGAGGCCGGACTGCCCCGCCGCCAGTAGCCAGCCCGGGAGCGGCGCATGGCGAGCCTGGCGCGCTCGGTGGCGGTGTCGCCGTTCCTCGTCGGTGATCCGCTGAGACTCGGGCCGGACGTCACCTCCGTCGCCGCCGTGATCCGGGAGAGCGGCGCCCACCCGGCGGCGGAGCCTGCCGCCCTCCGCGTGGCCCCGGGCGTGCTGCTGATCCACGCACTCGCGGAGGGGGCGGGCGGCATCGAGCTGCGCTGGGCCCAGCTTCCCCACGCGCCCGCGCTCCTCCAGGGCGGTGAGCCCATCCGAGCGGTGGCGATCCTGACCGCGTCGCTGCCGGAGAGCGGCCACGCCATGCGCGTCGCGGGCCGCCTCATGGCCTGTCTGCGCGACCCGGCGGGGATGGAGTCCTTGGCCTCCGCCGCGACCCGCGAGGAGCTGGTCACGATCTTCTCGCGCGTCGAGGTCGGGGCGGGGGAGAGCCCGCTCTCGACTGCCGATCTCCTCGCCCTCCTCCGAACCGCAGCCGGTGGGCTATCGGCCGCCGAGGCGGCGCGGCGCCGGGCCGCCTGCGGGTCCAACCGGCTGGAGCGCATCGGCCGCCGCTCGCTGGCTGCCCGCCTCCTCGATCAGTTCACGAGTTTCTTCGCCGTTCTCCTCTGGGTGGGAGGCGCCTTCGCCTTCCTGGCCGGCTTGCCCGAGCTGGGCTGGGCAATCTTCGGAGTCATCGTCATCAACGGCATCTTCAGCTTCTTCCAGGAGTACCGCGCCGAGCGGGCAGTGGAGGCCCTCCAGCAGCTGCTCCCCCTGGAAGTCGCCGTGCTTCGCGACGGGGCCGAGCTGCGCGTTCCGGCGGCGGACCTTGTCCCCGGCGACATCGTCAGGCTCGAGGAGGGAGACCAGGTGCCCGCGGACGGCCAGCTGCTCCAGGCCGCCGGCCTCAGGGTGGATCAGAGCGCGCTCACAGGGGAGTCGCATCCGGTGTTCAAGCTGCCGGCCCTCGGCGACGAGCGCGAGAACGTGCCGGTGGTCGAGCGTCACGAGTTGCTCTTCGCGGGAACCGCCGCCGTGGCGGGAGGCGGGACGTTCGTGGTCTCGGCGACGGGGATGCGGACGGAGATCGGGGGGATCGCCGGACTCACCCAGAGCGTGCCGGAGGAGCCGAGTCCGCTGCAGCGCGAGATGGTCCGCGTGACGCGCCTGGTGACCCTGCTCGCGGTGGGCTTCGGCGCTGGCTTCTTCGTGCTGGGGATGGCCACGCGAGCGCTCACGGCGGGCGAGGGCTTCCTCTTCGCCCTGGGCGTGATCGTGGCGAATGTCCCTGAAGGGCTCCTCCCCACACTGACGCTGGCCCTGGCGCTCGGGGTCCAGCGCATGGCGCGTCACCAGAGCGTGATGAAGCGGCTGTCGTCAGTGGAGACCCTGGGCGCCACGACGGTGATCTGCACCGACAAGACGGGTACCCTCACCCAGAACCGGATGGCGGCGCGCTCGCTCTGGGCCTCGGGGCGGTGCTGGAGGTCGGAGGAGGTGGGCGCAGTCCCCGAGCCCGATGTGGCCGAGCTGCTGGAGGCGGCCGTGCTCGCCTCGCAGGCGACGCTCGAGCGCGGCGATCCCACGGAAGTGGCGCTGCTCGCCACAGCGGCTGCGGCGGGGATCGAGTGGGACAAGGTCCGGTCCCGGCACGAGCTCCTGACTCCATACCCGTTCGACTCCTTCCGCAAGCGCATGACACTGGTTCGCGCCGTGGAGGCGGGGGCCTGCGCCTACGTCAAGGGGGCGGCGAGAGAGACCCTGCTCCTCTGCGAGACCATGCGCTGCGAGGGAAGGACAGTGCCGCTCACGGAAGAGCGCCGGCGGGTGATCCTCGCCGACCACGACCGGCTGGCGGCGGAGGGGCTGAGGATCCTGGCGGTCGCGCTCCGCCCACTCCCCGACGGCCTGGTCGGTCAGCCGGGGCCCGCCGTGGAGCGGGAGCTGACCTTCCTCGGGCTCGTCGCCTTGTGGGATCCGCCGCGTCCCGAGGTGGAGGAGGCTGTGAGCCTCTGCCGCCGGGCCGGAATCCGTGTCGTGATGGTCACCGGGGATTACGGCCTCACGGCGCAGGCCATCGCCCGGCGGATCGGCCTGCCGGCGACGAAGGTCGTGACGGGCGAGGAGCTCGAGCGGCTCTCCGCGGAGGCCCTGCGGCGGCTCGTGGCCGAGCCGGGCGTGCTCTTCGCGCGCACCTCGCCCGCGCACAAGCTGGCCATCGTCTCTGCCCTCAAGGCCAGCGGCGAGGTGGTGGCGGTGACCGGCGACGGCGTCAACGACGCTCCCGCCCTCCGTGCGGCCGACATCGGCGTCGCCATGGGGAAGCGCGGCAGCGATGTGGCCAAGGAGGCGGCGGTGATGGTGATCACCGACGACAACTTCGCGTCCATCGTGGCCGCCGTCCGTCAGGGGCGCGCGATCTACGCCAACATGGGGAAGTTCGTGACGTACATCTTCGCCTCGAACGTGCCGGAGCTGGTGCCGTTCCTGGCCTTCGTCTTCCTGGGCATCCCGCTTCCGCTCACCGTGATGCAGATCCTCGCCGTGGACCTCGGCACGGATCTGCTGCCGGCGCTGGCGCTGGGCGCCGAGCCCCCCGAGCCGGACATCATGGACCGCCCGCCGCGACCGCGCAACGAGCGGCTCCTCGGGACAGGGCGCCTGCTCCGCGCGTACGGCTTCCTCGGCATGGCCGAGGCCGCGTTCTCGCTCCTGGGCTTCTTCTGGACCTACTGGCTCGCCGGCTGGCGGCCGGGACTGGCCATGGCAGCGGCGGGGGGCCTCTACCGGCGCGCGACGACCATGACGCTGGCCGGAATCGTGGCCGCCCAGGTCGGCAACGTGTTCGCCTGCCGCACGGACCGAGAGTCCGTCTTCCGCGCCGGGCTCCTCCGCAACCGGGGGGTGCTGCTGGGCATCGCCGCCGAGGTCGGCCTGCTACTGGCGCTGATCTTGGTCCCGCCGCTCCAACACGTGTTCGGCCTAGCGCCGCTGAGGCCCGAGGAGTGGGGGATGCTGCTGCTCTTCCCGCCCATGATGCTGGCGCTCGAGGAGAGCCGGAAGCACGCCGTGCGACGGCTGGGTCGGGCCGGCCGGCAGCCTCACGCAGGGACCTGATCGACGCAGTTGGGAGGGAGATCACTCATGACCACCAGGCGGGAAGCGGGGGATCCGGCGCTCCTGGAGGAGTTGAGGCGCAGCCTGCGGGAGGCGCGCGCGCGGCTGCTGGCGGCAGTGGCCCGGACGGAGGAGGAGCTGGCGACGCTCGAGGCGCATCAGCCGGGCGGGCCCATGGAGGACGTGGACAAGGAGACTGTGACGGCCATCCTGTCACGGCTCGATGGGCGGGAGCGACACGAGCTGGACGAGATCCACGCGGCCCAGGCGAGGCTCGAGACCGGCACCTTCGGTGTCTGCGAGCAGTGCGGGCAGCCCATCGACCTGGCGCGGCTCCGGGCGCTCCCGGTGGCCCGCCACTGCCTCCCGTGTCAGCGTCGCCAGGAATCCGCCCCCCGATGAGCCCCGAAGGGGCGAAGAGGCCGAGCCGCGACGCGGCATGTGCCACGGTAAGGCGAGCTGAAGAGAGCCCCGAAGGGGCGAAGAGGCCAAGCCGCAACGCGACGTCCTCCACGTTCAAGCCAGATGAAGAAAGCCCCGGAGGGGCGAAGAGGCCAAGCCGCAACGCGACGTCCTCCACGTTCAAGCCAGATGAAGAATCCCCCGAAGGGGCGAAGAGGCCAAGCCGCGACGCGGCATGTGCGGTGCTACTGGTCGGAGCGCTCGCCCTGGGCGCGGCCTGCGCTGCCGCCCAGGAGAGGTCCGCACTCATCGCCCGGGGCCAGCAACTGTTCGTGGAGCAGGGGTGCCACGGCTGCCACACCGCGGGCCGGCTCGGCACCCCGCTGGCGACCGATCTCTCGCGGATCGGCGGCAAGTATTCCGAAAGCTACCTGACCCAGTGGCTGCGAGACCCGGCCGTGCAGAAGCCCACGGCCCACATGCCGCGGATAAATCTGAGCGACAGTGAGGTGCGCGCGCTGGCGGCCTATCTGGCCTCACTCCGCTAGGCAAACGGGAGGAAGCGACCATGAGACAGCTGCGCCGGATCCTGCACGCCACCGACTTCTCGCGTGCCTCGCGGCGAGCCTTCGAGGAGGCCGTGGCGCTGGCCAGGCGCGGACATGGCCGGCTCGTGCTGGCGCATGTCCTGACGCCGCCGTCGCCCTTCGTCGCCGAGGATGGCCTCGGGCAGCCATCCTGGGAAGATCTGCAGCGCCGGGCGAGGAGTGCGGCGACGCGACGGCTCGACCTCCTGCTTGGTGCGGCCAGAGGGGCCGGAGTGAGGGCCGAGTCGGCGCTGCTCGAGGGCCTTCCCTTCGAGGAGATCGTGCGCCTCGCCCGGCGGCGGCGGTCGGACGTGGTCGTGATCGGCACGCACGGCCGGAGCGGTGTCGGCCGGCTCCTCATGGGTAGCGTCGCGGCGCGGGTGTTGCGGCTGGCCCCCTGCCCGGTCCTCACCGTCCGTGGCCGCTAGCCTCCCGCAGGCGGGGACGGGAGGGGTGGGGTCGGCCCGCCCCTCTCTCGGCCCACGGGTGACCCACGTCGGGCGGCCACCTGCCGCGTAAGCCGGCGCCGAAGCGTTCTCCGGCGGTGGCATCCGCGTTGCACACTCAGGGGCGCGGGCAGGAGGAGTCTGCCCGGAGAGGGCATCCATCATGACGCGCAAGGGCAGGAAGCGGACGCGAACAAAGGCGGCCAAGCGCCGGACAACGAGGTCGAGGGAGGCGCCGGTGCCCGTGGCTGAGCTATTCGAGGCGGTCGTGGGCCGTTCGGAGAACGGCCCGACGCTGAGCGGAGGGGACGTGGACGCCGACTGGCAGCGCGCCGGGAGCTCCGGCGAGGAAGCCGTGGGCGGAAGTGTGGCGACACCGGACCAGGATGTCGTGGATGAGATCGGGCGCGCCCTCGGCGTGGAGCAGCCCACCGATGCGCCCGTGAGGCCGTCGGAGGAGATCCTGCGGGACCGGGACCGCCGCTACTGGAAGCTCGAGCGGAAGGCCGCGCGGG
Organism: Candidatus Rokuibacteriota bacterium; assembly: GCA_016188005.1. NCBI lineage: Bacteria > Candidatus Rokuibacteriota > Candidatus Rokuibacteriota bacterium. Next base: position 11,529 of record JACPIQ010000123.1, read on the forward strand.
AGGAGCCATGACGGAAGCCGTCTTCTATCGCGTGATCGTTCCCACGGACTTCTCGAGCGGCTCGGAGGAAGCCTTCGGCATCGCCCTGCGGCTCGCCGGCGTCGCGGGATCCGAGCTGGTGCTGCTGCACGTCCTGGTCGAGACACCGCTCTTCTCGGAGGGCCCCTTCGCGAAGGACCGGAGCCGCGACGTCTTCGAGGCGGCCCGGCGCTGGGCCGAGCAGAGCCTGGAGGAGTGGGCCGCCAGGGCCCGAGCCGCCGGAGTGAGCGCGAGGATCGCGCTCAGGACGGGCGTGCCGTTCCAGGAGATCGTGGCGGCGGCCGCCGACGAGCGCGCCGACCTCATCGTGCTTGGCACCCATGGGCGCGGTGGGATCAACCGCGCCCTCCTGGGCAGCGTGGCGGACCGGGTGATCCGGCTGGCGCCTTGCCCCGTGCTCACCGTGCGTGAGCTCGGGTGAGGATGGGATGGCGGTGAGGCCCGACGGGCAGGAACGCTACGGCCAGGTGCGGGACTGGATGACGCGCGCCCCGGCGACCGTGGACGACGCCTGTCCGATCGGCGTGGCGCTGGCGCGGATGCGCAGCGCCGAAATCCGCCATTTGCTGGTCTTCGACGGCGACCGCCTCGTGGGAATCGTCTCGAGCCGCGATCTCGGGCGGCTCGCCGGCGCCCTGGGACGTGATCCTCTCGCCTCGGAGCCTGTGCGGCGGATCATGACGGAGAACCCGATCACGGTGGCGCCGGAGATGCCGGTGACCCGGGCTGCCCGGCTGCTGCTCGAGTCCAGGATCGGCGCCCTGCCCGTCCGTGACGACGACGCGATCGTCGGCATCTTCACTTTGTCTGACGCCCTCGAGGCGCTACTCTCGATGGTCGAGGGGCCGGGCGCGTGAGCGAGGTGCCCGCGCCCGCGAACGGCCACGACCGCCTTCAACAAGAGGAGGAGCGCCCGTGGGCATCCGGAAGAGCCAGGGGAAGAACAAGAAGTCGAAGCGACCCGCGGCCGCCGCGACGGTGAGACGCGAGGAGACCCTCCGGAAGGGCGCGCGGCGCGCGCGCCCCGCCTGACCGGCGCGGCCAGCCATGGCGTCTGGCAAGGGCTTTCAGGTGGTGGTGGCCACTGACGGGTCGCCTCAGGGACAGGCGGCGGTGGCGACGGCGGCAGGCTTCCCCTGGCCGACGGGCGCGAGGGCGCGAGTGGTGATCGCGCGGGGCGCGGTGGCCTGGGGCAAGATGCCCGGTGGGCTCTTGGCGGCTCTCGGTGCGAACCTCGGGCGCATCGCCGCCGATGCCCGCCGCACGCTGGCTCGTCGCCTCCGGCGCGCCGAGGCCGTCGTTCTCCCTGTGGATCCTGTGGAGGCCATCATCTCTCAGGCCCGGCGGCTCCAGGCGGGGGCGATCGTCGTGGGCTCCCGGGGCCACGGCGCCCTGGGGCGCCTCGTCCTCGGCAGTGTCTCCCGTGGAGTGGTGAGGCGAGCCCGGTGTCCCGTGCTGGTGGTCAAGGGGCGGGCGCGCGGGGCGGGCCGCGCGGTCATCGGCGTGGACGGGTCTGCAGGGGCGCGCCGGGCCGTGGACTTCGTCTGCGGTCTCCTTCCACCTCCAAGGGGCCGCGTCACTCTGGTGTCCGTGCTGGAGCCGATGCGCGCCCCTTCGCTGGGGCTACTGCCGGCCCCGGTGCGGTCGGCCCTGCGAGGGGAGGTGGCGGCAGTCCACCTCGAGCGCCTGCGCCGGAGCCGCAAGGATCTCGACGAGGCCGCGGCGAGGCTCCAAGCGGCGGGCTGGAAAACCGAGACCTGGGTCCGCACGGGAGTGCCGGCGCCTGAGCTGCTCAGGGCCGCGAAGGCGGCCCGGGCCGACTTCGTGGCGGTTGGGGCACGCGGCGTGGGCGGTGTCGAGCGGCTTCTCCTGGGGAGCGTCGCGGAGTCCGTGCTGAATGACGCTTCCGTACCGGTGCTGGTCGCCCGGTGAGGCCAGTCGCCGGAACCACGAGGGGTGTGCTGCTCTTGCGGAGCGCTTGAGTTCGGAGGGAACGAGCCATGGACATTCATCGGGTGCTGTTTCCCACGGACTTCTCGGCCAGCGCCGAAGCGGCAGGACGCGTGGCCGTGGACATGGCGCGGCAGTGGGGCGCCACGCTGCACGTGGTTCACGTGGTGCCGCCCGTCACCGACGCGGCGAACGCAGCGGATCGCCTGAGCCGCGCGGCGCAGTCGCTGGCCCCGGGCCCGGCCCCCGAGACAGCGCTCCTCTCGGGACGCGCGGCTCGCGAGATCGTGGCGTATGCGCGGGACAAGCACGTGGATCTCATCGTGCTCGGCAGTCACGGCCGCACAGGGGTGAGTCGGGCCATCCTCGGCAGCGTGGCCGAGGGAGTCGTGCGCCTGGCGTCCTGCCTCGTCCTCACGGTGCCTGCCGGGGCCGCCGTGCTCAAGGGGGCAGCCAGCGCGCCGGTCGAGGCCCCGGCTCACCCATCGCCACGCTGCCTGGTCTGCGCGGAGGGGACAGATACGCTGATCTGCGAGCCGTGCCGGACCAAGATCCGGGGCGAGGCGCTCGAGCAGAAGCTCGAGGCCGAGCGGGCCGGTCGGCGCGGCTCCGCGACTTGATGCCCTCGCCTGGGACGAACGAACCAGCACTCTGATCCGCTGCCTCGTCCGCCCGGGCGAGTGCCCGCGGGACAGCCTCCCCACGGCGCATCCGGCGTGGGGGCGGATTCCAGGCCGTGCTCATGCGGGAGCCCGAGGCGGTGACCGAGCAGGATCTCGCCCGGGCGCGATCCCGGTGTCCGCGCCCCCGGCGCGCCAGGACGGGGCGAACACGAGGAAGGAGACGGGCAAGGCATGAGTGATCGAGCCGAGCGGTTCGTCTACGACGATGGCATCGTCCGCATGTTCCTGTTGGCGACCGTGGTCTGGGGGGCCGTCGGCACGGCCGTGGGGCTCCTGATCGCGCTCCAGCTGGTACACCCGCTCTTCAACTTCGAGACGCCGTGGCTGTCCTTCGGGCGCCTCCGCCCGCTGCACACCAACGCGGTGATCTTCGCCTTCGCGGGCAACGCCATCTTCACCGGCGTCTACTACTCGGCGCAGCGCCTCCTGCGGGCGCGCATGTGGAGCGACCTGCTGGGGCGGATGCACTTCTGGGGCTGGCAGGCGATCATCGTGGCCGCCGCCGTGACGCTGCCGCTGGGCTACAGCCAGTCGAAGGAGTACGCCGAGCTGGAGTGGCCCGTCGACATCGCCATCACGCTCGTCTGGGTGATCTTCGCGGTGAACTTCTTCGGCACCGTGGCGCGGCGTCGCGAGCGCCACCTCTACGTGGCGCTCTGGTTCTACATCGCCACCCTCGTTGCCATCGCCGTGCTGCACATCTTCAACAACCTCGTGGTCGTCGCGGGCCCCATGAAGAGCTACACCGTCTACGCCGGGGTGCAGGACGCCTTCATGCAGTGGTGGTACGGGCACAACGCCGTGGCCTTCTTCCTGACCACACCGTTCCTCGGGCTCATGTACTACTTCCTGCCGAAGGCCGCGGAGCGGCCGATCTTCTCCTACCGGCTGTCCATCCTCCACTTCTGGACGCTGGTCTTCATCTACATCTGGGCCGGGCCGCACCATCTCCACTACACGGCGCTGCCGGCCTGGGCCTCCACGCTCGGCATGCTCTTCTCGATCATGCTCTGGATGCCCTCGTGGGGGGGGATGGTCAACGGCCTCCTGACGCTCCGCGGGGCGTGGCACAAGGTCACGGAGGACCCCGTCCTCAAGTTCTTCGTGGTCGCCGTCACCTTCTACGGCATGTCCACCTTCGAGGGGCCGACGCTTTCCATCAAGAGCGTGAACGCGCTCTCGCACTACACGGACTGGACCATCGCGCACGTGCACGCGGGGACGCTGGGGTGGGTGGGCTTCATGGTGTTCGGGATGGTGTACTGGCTGCTGCCGCGCGTGTTCCAGGCGGAGCTGTGGAGCCGGAAGGCGGCGGAGCTGCACTTCTGGCTCGGCACCGTGGGGATCCTCCTCTACATCGTCGCGATCTACGCCGCCGGCCTCACGCAGGGCCTCATGTGGCGGGCCTTCGACGAGACCGGGCGGCTCGCCTACCCGGACTTCGTCGAGACGACGCTCAGGCTCATCCCCATGTACTGGGTCCGGGTGGTCGGCGGCGCCCTCTACGTCGCGGGCGTGCTGCTCTGCCTGGTCAACGTCGCCATGACGTGGCGGGGCCGGCCGGCGCGGTACGCCGAGCGCGTCCAGGAGGCGCCTGCGCTCTCGCCCGGCTACCCGGCCGGGGAGGGGCAGCCGGAGGCGGCCGGTCTCTCGGCGCTGGCGCGCTTCAGACGCGCCGCGTGGCACCGGCGCTGGGAGGGCCTCCCCGCCACCTTCACCGCGTGGGTGGTGGTGGCCGTGGTGAGCGCCTCGCTCTTCGAGATCGTGCCGATGTTCCTCGTCCGGTCGAACGCGCCCAGCATCGCCGCGGTGCGGCCGTACACGCCGCTGGAGCTGGCAGGACGGGACATCTACGTGGCCGAGGGGTGCAACAACTGCCACTCGCAGATGGTGCGTCCGATCCGCGCCGAGACCGTCCGGTACGGCGAGTACAGCAAGCCGGGCGAGTTCGTCTACGACCACCCGTTCCTGTGGGGCTCACGGCGGATCGGCCCCGACCTGCACCGGGTCGGGGGGAAGTACCCGCACCTCTGGCACGTGCGGCACATGGAGGACCCGCGCTCGACGACGCCGCAGTCCATCATGCCCGCCTACGAGTGGCTGCTGCGCCAGCCGCTGGACTGGGGCTCGCTGGCGGCCAACGTCAGGGCCCAGGTGAGCCTCGGCGTGCCCTATCGGCCCGAGGAGGTGGAGCGGGCCGCCGACCTCGGGCGGCAGCAGGCGCACGGCATCGCCCGGGAGGTGGTCCGGCAGGGCGGGCCTCCGGGGCTCGAGGAGAGGAAGATCGTGGCTCTCGTCGCCTATCTGCAGCGCCTGGGGACGGACATCAAGGCGCCCCGCCCGGCCACGGCCCAGGCGCGGGCGCAGGCTCTCCGATGAGCCTCGCCGACGTCATGGGCGGCACGGGCCTCCAGCTCTTCGCGGAGGTCGGCCTGCTCCTCTCCGTCGGCGCCTTCCTGGCCGTCGGGGTCAGCACCTTTCTTTGCAGGAATCGCGACGCGCTCGAGCGCGCGCGTCACCTGCCACTGGAGCGCGACGACGATGACTAGCAGAGACACCCGCGCGGAGCGGGACCGGCTGCTCGCGCACGACTATGACGGGATCGAGGAGTACGACAACCCGCTGCCGGGCTGGTGGGTGTGGCTCTTCTGGGCCACCATCGCCTTCTCGGGTGTCTACGTGGCCGTGTACCACGCGGGCCCCGGGGCCTCCGTCATCGCCGAATACGAGGAGGAGGTCCGCCTGGCCGCCGAGCGGGAGGCACGCCAGATAGCGGCCGACGGGACGGTCACGGAGGAGGTGCTGGCCGTGCTGGAGAAGAACCTGCCGGCCATGGCGAAGGCCAGGGAGACCTTTGTCCAGCGCTGCGCCGCCTGCCACGGCGACCGCGGTCAGGGCATCATCGGACCGAACCTGACCGACGACTACTGGCTGCACGGGGGGAAGCTCACCGACATCTATCGCACCATCCGCGAGGGCGTGCCGGACAAGGGGATGGTCCCGTGGAAGGGCCAGCTCCAGCCCGCGGAGCTGTCCTCGATGGCGGCCTTCGTGGGAACGCTGCACGGGAGCAACCCGCCCAACGCCAAACCGCCCCAGGGCGTGAACGCCGCCGGACAGCCGGCGCCGGGGGCCAGGGCGGGGAGCTGATGCCGGCAACGCTGCCAACCTCCTCGGCGGCGAAGCGCATCCTCCCCACCCTCAACCAGGACGGGACGCGGCGCTGGCTCCGGCCGAAGCTGTCGCGCGGCCGCTTCCTGCGCAGGCGCCGCGTGGTGGCCTGGGTGCTCGTTGCCCTCTTCACCTTGATCCCCTACCTGCGGATGGGCGGCAAGCCGCTCATCCTGCTCGACGTGACGCGTCGGCAATTCACGCTCTTCGGGACCACCTTCCTGCCCACGGACACGGCGCTCCTGATGCTGCTGCTCGTGGGGCTCTTCCTGACCATCTTCTGGCTCACCGCAGTCTACGGTCGCGTCTGGTGCGGGTGGGCCTGCCCGCAGACCGTCTACATGGAGTTTCTGTACCGGCCCGTCGAGCGGCTCATCGAGGGAGGGGCGAGGGCGCAGTCCGGGCTGGACGGCCGCCCGTGGTCGCCGCGCCGGCTCCTCAAGCACGCGGTGTTCCTCGGGCTGTCCATGTTCCTCGCCCACACCTTCCTCGCCTACTTCGTGGGCGTGGAGGAGCTGCGGCAGTGGGTGACGCGTTCGCCGCTGGAGCATCCCGCGGCCTTCCTCGTCATGGCCACCACGACGGCCCTCATGTTCGTCGACTTCGGCTGGTTCCGCGAGCAGGTGTGCATCGTCGCCTGTCCCTACGGGCGGCTGCAGTCGGTGCTCCTGGACCGGCGCTCGCTGATCGTGGGCTACGACCAAGGGCGCGGCGAGCCCCGCGCCACTTACAGGCAGCGCAGAACCTCGCCCGCCGAATCCGCGGAGACGCGGGCGGGCGACAGCCCGGGTGCCCGCGTCGTGGTGGCGGGCGACAGCCCGGGTGCCCGCGTCATGGTGGCGGGCGACAGCCCGGGCGCCCGCGTCGTGGTGACGGGCGACAGCCCGGGTGCCCGCGTCTGGGGAGATTGCATCGACTGCGGGGCCTGCGTGGTGACATGCCCCACCGGCATCGACATCCGTCAGGGGCTGCAGATGGAGTGCATCCACTGCACGCAGTGCATGGACGCCTGCGACGCCATCATGGCCAGAATCGGCCGGCCGCGCGGGCTGATCCGCTACTCCTCGAAGGATGAGCTGGCCGGCGCGCCGCGCCGTCTCCTCAGGCCGCGCATCGTGGTCTATCCGGCGCTGGTGCTGCTGGTGTGGGGCGTCCTGGGCGTGGCGCTGGCCGAGCGCGCTCCGGCCGAGGTCACGGTGCTCCGGGGCCTCGGCAGCCCGTTCACCGTGTTGCCCTCGGGGGAGGTATCGAATCAGCTGCGGGTCAAGATCGTCAACCTCCGCAGCGCCGACCGGGATTTCCGGATCGAGCTGACCGGGGCCAACTCGATCCGGCTGGTGGCCCCGGAAAACCCGCTTCGGGTCGCTGGCGGCCAGGCCGCGACAGCGACCGTTTTCCTCCTCGCCCCGCGGGGCGCCTTCGCCCATGGCCGGCGCGACGTGCGCCTCCGCGTGGAGGACGGGGCGGGTTTCGGTACGGAGGTGGAGTACCGGCTCATCGGGCCCGACGACGAGGACGACGACGACGACGAGGACGAGGAAAAGAAGAAGAAGGACAAGAAGGACAAGGAGGGCAAGAAGAAATGAGGGGGCGGGGATGGTACTGGCCCGCGGGACTGATCGCGCTGCTGGCGGTGTCGGCCGCGGCCAACATCGTGTTCATGCTCGTGGCGACGGACGATCCGTCCTTCGCGGTGGAGCGCGACTACTACCGCAAGGCGATCCTGTGGGACGAGACGATGGCGCAGGCCGAGCGGAACGGCGCGCTGGGATGGTCCGTCACACCGCGTCTCGAACCGGTGCCGGGCTCGCCCCGGCTGATGACGCTGCGGGCGCGCGTCACGGACCTCTCCGGCGCCGGCCTGCGCGATGCCCTCGTCCGCGTGGAGGCCTTCCATGGCGCAAGGGCCGGGCAGGTGGTGGGCGGCACGCTCCGGCCCGGGGCGGGCGGCTACGTGGCGGCGCTCCCCATGGCGCGGCCCGGACTCTGGGAGCTGCGCTTCCGGGTGGAGCGAGACGGCGCAGTGTTCACCCAGGTGCTGACCCACGAGGTCACGGCGGCGCCATGACGGCGCTCCTGGTGACGGTGCTGGGCTCGAGCCTCCTCGGGAGCCTGCACTGCGCTGGGATGTGCGGGGGGTTCGTGGCGCTCCACTCGGGTGCGGCCACCTCGTGCCGGCGGTCGCGGAGCGCCGTTCTGGCCCACGGGGCCTACAGTGGAGGCCGTCTCGTGGCCTACGCGCTCCTAGGGGGCGGCGCGGGGGCGCTCGGGGGGGCTCTCGACCTGGCGGGGGCATCGGGTGGGATCCATCGTCTCGCGGCCCTTGTGGCGGGGTTCTTCATCGTCGTCTGGGGCGTGGCGGGGCTGGCGGAGGCGCTTGGCTTGCGTCTCCCGTTGCCCGGCTCCCCACGGGCTCTCGGGCGCGTTCTGGGCCGCGGCATGGAGCTGGCTGGGAAGTGGCCGGTTCCAGCCCGCGCGCTGGTCACCGGGCTTCTCGCCGCGCTGCTCCCATGCGGCTGGCTCTGGGCCTTCATCGTCACCGCCGCCGGCACGGGCAGCGCCGCCGCAGGGGCTCTGGTGATGGCGGTGTTCTGGGCCGGCACGCTGCCGATGCTCGCCGGCGTCGGGGTGCTGCTCGAGACCGGGGTCGGGAGGCTTCGCCGGCAGCTGCCGGCGGCCACCGCCGTGGCGATGATCCTGGTGGGGCTGCTGGCCGTCGCCGGACGGGGCGGGTCCGCGGCTCCACACACTGCTCACGTTCCGGCGGCTCCCGCGGCCGCGCATGGTCCTGCCTCCCATGCCGGTCGCTGAGAAGCCCGCGCCCGAGACCTCCTCCGCAGCCCGGGGGAAGGAGAGCGCGTGCGCCCATTGCGGGCTGCCCGTGCCCGCGGCGCTCAGGGAGGCCGATGCGCCCAGACAGTTCTGCTGCGCGGGGTGCAGGGAAGTGCACGCGCTGCTGCAGGAGCATCGGCTCGGGCGCTACTACGAGCTGCGCGCCGCCGCAGAGCCCCGCGCCCCGGCCGCCCTCGCGGGAGGCGGTGACAAGTCCTACGCCGAGATGGACGACCCCGGCTTCCGGGGGCGTTGCTGCTGGGCGGCTCCGGGGGGTCTCGAGGCCACTGAGCTCTACCTCGAGGGCGTGCACTGCTCGGCCTGCGTGTGGCTGCTGGAACGCTTGCCGCGCCTCTGCCCGGGGCTCGTGGAGGCGCGGCTCGACCTGCCGCGCTCGCGGGCGCGCCTTCTGTGGGACCCGCGCTCCGTGTCGCTTTCGGCCATCGCCCGGCGGCTCCACTCGATCGGCTACCCGCCGCATCCCTGCCGGGGACGTCGCGCCAGGGAGGCGCAGCAGCGCGAGGACCGGATGATGCTGGCCCGCATCGGGCTGGCCGGGGCGGCGGCGGGCAATGTGATGGCCATCGCCTTCGCGCTCTACGGCGGGATGTTCCACGAGATGGAGCCCGAGCTGGCGGCACTCTTCCGCTGGGCGAGCCTCGTGGTGGCGCTGCCGTCGGTGATCTGGGGAGGCGGCGTCTTCTTCAGGGGCGCCTGGGCGGCGCTGAGGCTCCGGATCCTGCACATGGACGTGCCGATCAGCATCGGGCTGCTCGCGGGCTTCCTCCACGGCGCCTGGAACACTGCACGCGGCGGAGGCGAGGTCTACTTCGACTCGGTGACCACGCTGGTCTTTCTCTTGCTGGTGGGGCGTTATCTCCAGCAGCGCCAGCAGCGCCTGGCGGCCGAGTCGGCCGAGCTGCTGGCCTCGCTGGCTCCTTCCTCGGCTCGGGTCATCGAGGGCGCGGCGACCCGGGAGGTGCCGCTGGAGGCGCTGGGGGCCGGGGCGCTGGTCGAGGTGCGTGCGGGAGAGACCGTGCCCGCCGACGGCGTCGTCGAGCGAGGCCGGTCCCGGCTCGACACTTCGCTCCTCACCGGGGAGTCGCGGCCCTCGACCGTGGCGCCCGGCGACCGGGTCCACGCGGGCACGGTCAACGTTTCCTCGCGGCTCGAGGTCCGCGTGGAGTGCGCGGGGGAGGAGACCCGCGTGGGCCGGCTCATGGCGCTGGTGGAGGAGCATGCCAGGCGACGCGCCCCCATCGTGCAGCTGGCTGACCGACTCTCCGGTCGTTTCGTCCTGGCCGTGCTGGTCCTGGCGGCGGCCACCTTCGCCCTGTGGATGCGGCTCGACCCGGCGCGGGCCGTGGACCATGCCGTGGCGCTGCTCATCGTCACCTGTCCCTGCGCGCTCGGGCTGGCGACGCCCCTGGCCGTGAGCGCCGCCATCGGTCAGGCGGCGCGGGCCGGCATCCTCGTCAGGGGAGCCGACGTCCTCGAGAAGCTCACCCGCCCGGGACTCCTGTGGCTCGACAAGACGGGAACGCTCACCGCGGGGCGCACCGCGCTGGTGGAGTGGTGGGGAGAGGAGGCGGCAAGGCCGCTGGTCGCCGCGGTGGAGGCCCACTCATCGCACCCCGTGGCCCGCGCCCTCTCCGAGGCGCTGGGCGACGGCAAGCCCGGCCCCGGGATCGACGTGAAGGAGATGCAGGGCGCCGGGATCGAGGGGTGGGTGGGCGGGCGGCACGTCATGGTGGGAGCTCCGGAGTGGGTGGCGACCCGGGCCCGGGACGTTCCCGGGGAGATGCGGGAGCGTCTTGGCGCCGCGCGCGGCGCCGGGCTCTCTCCCGTGCTCGTGGCGGTGGACAGCCGCGTCGTGGCGGTGGCGGCGCTGGGCGATCCGCTGCGGCCGGATGCCCGGCTGGCCGTCGAGCGCGTGAAGGCCAGGGGCTGGCGGGTCGGTGTGCTGTCCGGCGACGATGCCGCAGTGGTGGCGGCCACGGCCGGCCAGCTCGGGATCGGGCCGGGGGCCAGTCGTGGCCGCGTTTCGCCGGAAGGGAAGCTCGGGGTGGTGACGGAGGGGCTCGCCGAGGGCACGGTGGTCATGGTGGGCGACGGAGTGAATGACGCCGCGGCGCTGGCGGCGGCCACCGTGGGTGTCGGTGTCCACGGAGGCGCTGAGGCGGCGCTGGCGGCGGCCGACGTCTACATCACGCGGCTCGGGGTGGGGCGCGTGGCCGATCTCATCGACGGCGCCCACCGCGCCATGGCGGTGGTCCGGCGCAACCTGCTCTTCTCGCTCCTCTACAACACGGTGGGCGTGTCGCTGGCGATGGGCGGGCTCCTCGACCCGCTGGTGGCGGCCGTGCTGATGCCGGCGAGCTCGCTCACCGTGATCCTCAGCTCGTATCGCGCGCGCATGTTCCCCCGCGCCCCGGAGGAGGAGGCAACGGCATGGCGGTGATGTTCATCCTCCTCCCGCTGGCCCTGCTCTTCTCGGCCGGAGCGCTCCTGGTCTTCGTCTGGGCCGCCCGGTCCGGGCAGTTCGACGACCTCAGCACGCCGGCCCTGCGGATCCTCCACGAGGAGGACGCAGACGAGCCGTGAGGCACGTCACGGGATCCACATGACAGATGGCCGCACCCGCGCCTGGGACCGCGGCGCTCCGGCCACCGTTGTGGTATGAGATGGAGTCAGACAAGGAGGCGGTCATGACTCGGCTCCCGCGACCCTCCGAGCAGCTCCGCCGGAAGCACCCCGCGGAGCGGCCGCTCGGCGAATGCGCGTTCGACGATCTTCTGGCCGAGGCCGGGAGGCTTCACGGCCAGCTCTGCCCGGGCCAGGTCCTCGGCGTGAGGATGGCGCTGGCCGGCTGCCGCGAGGTGGGCGTCGAGCGGCCCCGGAGCGCGGGCAAGAGCCTGGTGGTCCTGGTCGAGATCGACCGCTGCGCCACCGACGCCATCCAGGCGCTCACGGGAGTGACCCTGGGCAAGCGGACGCTCAAGCATCTCGACTACGGCAAGACGGCGGCCACCTTCGTCAACATGGCGACGGGCACCGCCGTGCGGGTGGCCGCGCGCGAAAGCGCCCGGGCGAAGGCGGCCGAGTGGGCCCCGTCCGAGCCCGACGCGCGAAAGGCGCAGATCCTGGCCTACCGGCACATGCCTGAGCGCGAGCTCCTCGCGCTCGAGCGCGTGACGGTGAAGCCCGGCTGGCTCGACCGGCGGCGAGTGCGTGTCTACTGCGACTGCTGCGGCGAGGGGATCAATTACGAGCGCGAGGTTCACACCGGCGATCGCACGCTCTGCCGCCCGTGCAGCGGGGAGAGCTATCTGGTCGCCCCATGCGAGCGGGCCACCTCCGCGCTCGAGGCGCCCAGCCACCGGACAGGGGCGTGAATGCCTCAGTCCCATGGATTCCATGAACGGGCGCCCGACCGCCGGTGCAGGGAGACCCGAGATTCCGGACACTTGGAAGATTGCAGTCGGCAGGCGCGGGTGGCAGATTGCTTGCATTCGAGAGCCTCAGGTGCTTTCATGACTGGTATGCGTGGGCTTGGAGTCCGGGGAGAGCAATGGGCGCTCGCAGGCACTCTGGTCCTGGCGGTCGTCCTGGGGCTCTGCCTCCTCCACGGCGCCACGGGCGGAGCGCATCACGACGAGATCTCGCCTGACCTCTGCACCGGGCTCTTCCTGCTGGCCTTTGTCGTGACCCTCGTGTTTCTCGCCGAGGTCGGCGCCCTGCCGGCCGATCCGCTTCGTGCCGTCCTCGCCGTGTCACGTCACCTGCTGGACCCGCCTCCCAAGCGCGGCTCGCTCCCCCAGTCCATCTCTTAGTCCATCTCTGCTGCTCGCGGTGCGGATGCGCATGCATCCGGCCCTTGGGGATCTGCTCTCGACGCCGGAGGTCCATCGTCCGGGTCGTGGAGGGAGGCATGTCGAAGTCGCGGATTACCGTCCTGGCGCTCCTGGTCTTCGGGCTGGCGCTGCTGGGGCGCGGGGAGCCCGCCGGGGGTCGATCTCATGCTGACGGCCGCGCGGGAGTCCCGGCCGTGGTGGCGCGGGTCCTGCCCGCGGTGGTCAGCATCACGACACGCCAGATCGAGCGCGATCAGTTCAACCAGCCGGTAGCGACGCGAGGGCTGGGCTCCGGGATCATCGTGGACAGGCGCGGCTACATCCTCACCAACAGCCACGTGGTGGAGGGGGCCGAGGAGATCAAGGTCACGCTGGCCGACGAGCGCTCCTTCGCGGGCCGGCTGGTGGGCGCCGACCCGCTCAACGATCTCGCCGTGCTGAAGATCGAGGGTCAGCGGCTGCCCGTTGCCCTGCTGGGCGACTCGGCGCGGCTCTCCGTGGGAGAGACCGTCGTCGCCATCGGCAATCCGCTCTGGATCGAGGGCGGTCCCACCGTCACCGTCGGCGTGGTGAGCGCGCTGGGGCGCTCGATGGAAGAGCCAGGGCTGCCGGTGCTCCACAACCTCGTCCAGACCGATGCCGCCATCAATGCGGGCAACTCGGGCGGCCCGCTCGTGAACCTCCTCGGGCGGGTTGTCGGCATCAACACCGCCGTGATCGCCTCCGCTCACGGCATCGGCTTCGCCATCTCGATCAACACCGTGAAGCCGATCCTCCGGGCGCTCGTCGAGATCGGGCGCGTGGTGCGTCCCACGCTCCGCCTCGACGCGGTGAGCGTGACGCCGCAGCGCGCGTACGCCAATGGGCTCCCGGTGGAGCGCGGCGCGCTCGTGACCCGCGTCGAGCCCGGCGGGCCGGCGGAGGTCGCAGGCATCCGGCCGGGAGACGTGATCACGCGCCTCGCCGGCGAAGGCGTGAGGGACCTGCATCACTTCCACGCCGCGCTCTGGCGGCGCCGGGCGGGGGATGCCGTGGAGGTCACTCTCTGGCGAGACGGGGAGACCCTCACCGTCACCCCGGTCCTCACGACGGATCGGCCATGAGGCATGGCATGGACAAGGCCGTTGGGCTCGCGGCGTTGGCCCTGATGGCCGCGACCCCCGCCGCCGCCCTGACGCCACCGGCTGCCGCCGCGGTGGTCGTCATCGAGACGGCGGCGCTCCGCCCCTCCGTCCTCGCCACCACGGTGGGCCGGCGCGTCACCTTCGTCAACCGCTCGGGACGCCCGGCCCACGTGGAGTTCCTCCCGGGGCACGGCGACGGGCACCGGGTGTTCCAAGTGCCCGGGCAGATCTGGGCCGTCTTCAACCGTCCCGGCCGCCACCACTACGTGGTGCACTTCTCCGTGCGGCGGGAGGCCGACCTGAGAGGCGCGGTGGACGTGGCCGAGGATCCGAACGGACGGCCCGCGTATCCGGAGTGCACCGAGCTCAGCGTGATGGGAGAGTGCCTTGAACCGTGACGCCGTGGACACCACCCGAAGTAGCCGGGGCCGCGGGAACATCAGCCGCTGGTCCATCGAGCACCCGTACATCGTCATCGCCTTCTACCTGGGCGTGGCGCTGCTGGCCGCGCTGGTGATCTTCTTCCAGATGCCGAGGCGGATGATGCCGTACGTGGAGAGCCCCATCGTCGCCGTCGTCTCGATGATGCCGGGGCTGTCGGCGGAGGAGATGGAGATCTACTTCTCCAAGCCCGTCGAGGAGCGCATGGTGGACCTCAAGAACGTCCACTTCGTCCGCTCCACCTCGCAGGAGGGCTTCTCCATCGTCAGCGTGGAGTTCTGGTACGGCACGGACATGAAGAAGGCGCTCTTCGACGTCCAGTCGCTCATGAACGTGGTGCAGGCCGACCTGCCCATGACGGGCGCCAATCTCAAGCCCTCCTGGGTGCTGGCCATCGACCCGCTGAACATCCCCGTGCTGTCGCTGGCCGTGACGGCGGAGGGCTATGACGCGGTCCAGCTCCGGACCCTGGTCGAGAATGAGGTGGTGAACCGGCTCAAGACCGTGAAGGACGTCTACTCGGTCGTGCCCTTCGGGGGGCAGAAGCTGCAGATGCAGGTCGTGGTGGACCGCGAGCGGCTGGCCGCCTACAAGATGAACCTCATGGATCTCAAGAACGCCCTCGACATGCAGAACCTCTCCCGGCCGGCGGGAACGCTCACCTTCCAGGACCGCGAGCTCCTGGTCAGGACGGACACGCGGGCCCGGACTCCCGAGGAGGTGGCCGCCTACCCGATCACGAGCATGGACGGGCGCGTGGTCTATGTGAGGGACGTGGCGGAGGTGATGAATGCGGCCCGGGAGCAGCGGAGCCTCTACCGCCTCAACGGGAAGGAGGCCGTGGAGGTCTCGATCGTCCAGCAGCCGGAGGCCTCCTCCGTCAGGGTGATCCAGGAGGTCAAGGCCAAGCTGGCGGAGATCCGGGAGGACTTTCCGCGCTTGACGTTCGACGTCGCCTACGACAACTCGACCTTCGTCGGCTTCCTCATGGACAACATGGTGGAGGAGCTGGTGATCGCGGTGCTCCTCACCGGACTCGTGGTGTTGTTCTTCCTCGGGACCATCCGGGGGACGCTCATCTCCGTCATCACGATTCCGGTATCGCTCGGCATGGCGCTCCTGGCCATGGTGCCCCTGGGGATGACGCTCAACAGCTCGACCCTCATCGGCCTGCTCCTCTCCATCGGTCGCCTGGTGGACGACTCGATCATCGATATCCACTCCATCGAGCGCCACCTGCGCATGGGCAAGTCCCCTAAGGACGCCGCCGTGGACGGCATCACCGAGGTGCGGCTGGCGGTCCTGGCCATCACCTTCATGCTCTGCGTGGCGCTTCTGCCGCTGGCCTTCTCGGGGGGGATCGTCCAGTTCATGTTCGAGGGGATCGTGTGGGCCATCATCCTGGCGCTCCTGGCCTCCGCGCTCGTCTCTTTCACGCTCACCGCGCTGCTGGCGGCGAACCTCTTCGCGCCGCATGCGGAAGAGGCCGCGCGCCGGCGCGGGTTTCTCGCGCGCTGGTTGCTGGACCCGAGCCAGCGCGCGCTGGAGCGGCTCGAGTCCGGGTACCGCCGGAGCCTCGCCTGGGCCATCGCGAACCGTTTCGTGGTGCTCGGGGGCGCCGTGGCCACGATCCTCGTCGGGGTGGCGCTCTACCCCAAGATCGGCAGCGAGATGATGCCCCTGGCCGACGTCTCCCAGGCCTTCGCCCAGCTCGAGGCGACGCCGGGGACGTCCTCCGCGCGCACCGCCGAGATCGCTGCGGAGATCGAGCGGCTCCTGCTGAAGCAGCCCGAGATCGTCAAGGTCTCCTCCGAGGTGGGCTTCGAGCCGGGCGGCACCTACTTCACGGGCTACAGCATGGGGTCGGTGAACTCTGCCTTCATGATGATCACCCTGGTGGACTCGTCCAGGCGGAAACGGGACATCTGGCAGGTGATCGATGGCGTCCAGCAGGAGGCGCTACGGACCATCCCCGGGATCCGCAGGCTGGCCATCAAGGAGATGGGAGCGGATGTCATGGCCTCCAGCGCCGCGCCCATCCAGGTCATCCTGTTCGGGCCCGACCTCGAGCGCCTTTCCGAGATGGGCGGGGACCTGCGGCGGCTGGCCGAGGAGATCCGCGGCTTCTACCAGGTGACGACCTCCTGGGCCCAGAGCCTGCCTCAGCTCCATGTGGTCGTGGATCGCGTTCGGGCCCAGGAGATCGGCCTGACGGTGAACGAGGTGGCGGACCAGGCCTACTACGCGCTCAAGGGTGGTCTCACCAACGAGTTCTACCGGCTCGACAACCGGCGGCAGTTCACCATCCTGGTGAGATATCGAGGCGATCAGCGGCGTGACCGGACCGACCTCGAGCAGGTGAAGATCGTCGGCAAGAAGGGCGAGGTGCTGCCGCTGCTCTCGGTGGCCCGGGTGGAGGAGCGGCGCGGGCCCACGCTCATCGAGCACGACAACTTCCGCCGCGTGGTCTCGGTGCTCGGCTACTACCGCAAGGGCGGCCCGCCCAGCATGGAGCTGTCCATGGATCTGGTCATGGCCGCCCACGAGAAGCTGGACTTCCCCCCCGGCTACGGCGTGGAGCTGCGCGGGGACATGACCCAGATGGAGGAGTCCTTCCAGCGGCTCCTCAGGGGCCTCTATCTCGCCGTCATCTTCATGTTCCTGCTCCTCGTGGCGCAGTTCCGGAGCCTCATCGAGCCGTTCAACATGATCTTCTCGCTGTCGCTCATGGTCACCGGCATCCTGGGCGGACTGCTCCTCGCGCGCCAGACGTTCTCGACGGTCTCGATCCTCGCGGTGGTCATCCTCACGGGGATGATGATGACGGTGGCCGTGCTCATGATCGACCTGGTCCTCCGGCTGCGCGGCGAGGGAGTGCCGCGCGACGAGGCCATCCTGGCCGCGGCGCCCGTGAGGCTCCGGCCCATCCTCATGACCTCGCTGATCAGCATCGTCGTGCTGATCCCCGTGGCCTTCTTCCCCCGCACGGGCATCGATGCCTACGCCCCGCTGGCCACCGTGGTGATCGGCGGGCTCTCCATCGGCACGCTCCTGGCGCTGTTCGTGGTCCCGGTGCTGCACACCTACACGGACGACCTGGCCGCTCTCGTACGTGGGCTCGCCCGGCGACTGCTGAGGCGACGCGGGGAGACGGCGGCATGAGCCCGCGGGTCCGCTACCTCTCGACGACGCTGGCCCTCCTGGCGGTGGCCGCCGGCTACGCGCTGAGCCAGGGCTGGCTGGAGCGCCAGAGCCCGCGCCCCGTGCTGCGGGAGGCGGGGGTGCGACCTGTGCCTCCGCCTGCGCCCGCGCCATCGGCGCGTGAGATCCTGGATCGGGGTCCGGCGGTGGGGCTCTCCAGGGAGCAGGCCGCGCGGCTCCGGGCCCTCGACGCGGAGTGGACGAGGCAATCCAGCGACCTTCAGGCCGCCATCGACGACGAGGAGCGGCAGTTCTCGGCATTCATGAAGGAGGCTCAGGGCGGCCGCGGGGCCAGCCTCCAGGAGATTCAGCGGCGGTCGGCGAATCTGAGAGACCTGAGCGCGACGCTCCGGGAGGCGCGGTGGCGTCACGGCCTCGCCTCGGCCGAACTCCTGACCGAACAACAGCGCCGGACCCAGGGAGATGTGCGATGAACTTCAACCAGGCTGACCGAGACCCCCTCCTGATGACCGACGACCGCCATGAGGTCGCCCGCGAGCCGGGGGGACGGGCGCTCGGCGCCAGGCGGGTGGTGAGGCTGGTCGGGACGGTGGTGGTCGTGGCCGCCGTGGTGCTCGCCGGGATCTGGGCCTACCAGGCCAACGTGGGATCGGGCCGTGCGGCGATGGACATGAGCATGCGGGTGACGAGCGGAGGCACACCGTTCCCGGTGGGCGCCGCAACCGTGGAGAGGGGCGCCATCGCCGGCACGGTGACCTACACGGGCAGCGTCGCACCCTTCAACGAGGAGGAGATCTATCCGCGTGTGACCGGCCGTATCGTGGAGATGACGGTGTATCCGGGGGATGCGGTGCGCGCGGGCCAGGTCGTGGCCCGTCTGGACGACGTGGAGCTCTCCTCGCGGGTTCGCGAGGCGGAGGCGATGCTGGCGACGTCTCAGGCGGGCCGGGCGCAGATGGAGGCCGACCTGTCTGCAGCGCGCCACGGCGTCACCCAGATGGAGAGGGAGCTGGCGATGGTGGAGGCCGAGGTGGCCTACGCCCGCGCGCTGATCGCGCGGACGGAGCGCCTGTTCAACGCCGGCGCGGTCTCGCGCCAGGAGTACGAGAGCGACAGGGCCATGGCCGCGGCGGCCGAGGCCAAGCGGGAGGCCGCCCGGGCGAAGATCGAGCAGGCGCGCGCCATGGAAGTCTCAGCCAGGCGGAAGGTCGAGGCATCCGAGTCCATGGTGATCCAGAGCCAGGCCGGGGCCCGGACCGCCCAGGTGGTGCGCGACTACGTCACCATCCTCGCCCCGAGCGCGGGCTACGTGGTGAAGCGTCTGGTGGCGCCGGGCGTCCTGGTGCAACCCGGGATGGCCATCCTCAAGATCACCCAGATCGACCGCGTGAGGCTCCAGGCCAATGTCGGCGAGCGGGATCTTGCCTCGATCAGGGTCGGCTCCCCCGTGAAGGTGGCGACCACGGCAGGAGGCCCGCCCATCGCGGCGCGGGTGACGGCGGTGTTCCCGTTCGTGGACCAGGGAGGCCGTACGGCGGTGGTGGAAGCGATCGTGGGAAACGCCGGCCGGCGGCTGCTGCCGGGGCAGTTCGTGAGCATGGAGTTCACGACGGGCGAGCGCGGGAGCGCGCTCCACGTCCCCCGCGGGGCGGTGTCACGACTCGGGGACAAGGCCACCGTGTGGGTGATCAAGGACGGGCGGGCGGAGCCGCTGCCGGTGACGACGGGGCTCGAGGGCCCGGAACGCGTCGAGGTCACCCAGGGGCTCGTGGGCGGCGAGCGCGTCGTGGCCAGGGGCCACGAGGGGCTCTACGCCGGTGCGCGCGTGAGCGAGGTCGGGGAGGGCGGCGCGCGGCGCCCGGAGATCGCGGAGCCGAAGAAGGGCATGGAGGGGATGCCGGGGATGGAGCAGTCACCCGCGAAGCCAAAGGAGGGCGGGCATGGCGGCGGTCACTGAGCGCCTGGGGAACGACTGGGGGATGGGCGCGGCGGCGGCAGTGGTGGCGGGAACGCTGCTCCTGGCGGTGACGGCTCACGCCCAGCCGTTGCCCCGCATCGAGGGTCCGCTGACCATGGAACAGGCGGTGGACATCGCCCGCCAGAAGAGCCTGCGCGTGAAGGCCGCCGGCGCCGACGCCCGCGTCATGGACTCGATGCGGCGCGAGGCGCTGGCCCCCTTCTGGCCGCAGCTCTCCGCCAATGGCTACTTCGCCGACCAGCGCATGGCCCCGAACGTCTACACCTCCGCCGGCAACACGATGGCGAAGAACTACCAGGTGTTCAATGCCGACCAGACGCGCGACGGCAACTTCACCGCCATGTACCCGCTCTTCTCCGGGGGGCGCGACTGGTACGGCTACAAGGCGGCGGTGGCGCGAGCTGATGCCGGGCGCCAGATGCTCCGCGGCGTGGAGGTGGACGTGGCGATGCAGGCC
The DNA here is from genome assembly GCA_016188005.1 of Candidatus Rokuibacteriota bacterium. Lineage (NCBI taxonomy): Bacteria > Candidatus Rokuibacteriota > Candidatus Rokuibacteriota bacterium. Next base: position 31,220 of record JACPIQ010000123.1, read on the forward strand.
CGTCTCGACTACATCGCCGCTTTGCGGGAGGAGGAGAACAGGCGAGTGACCGGCGACCTCCTGCGTGACATCGACGAGCGCCTTCGCGTGAGCCGTCAGATGTTCGACGCCGGCCGCATCCCGCGCTACTACCTCCTGCGGGACGAGGCCGAGCGCGCCAACGCGGTCCAGATGGACGCGATGGCGCAGAGCCGCGCCGAGTCTGCGCTGGTGGCGCTCAAGACCACCCTCGGCGTGGACCTCTCCTCGCCGATCACGCTCTCGGATCGCCTCGAGCTCGTTCCCGCGGCGCTCTCCGTGGACGAGGGCATCCGTCAGGCGGGCGAGATCCATCCGGACCTGAAGGCGGCGGCCAAGCAGCGCGAGGCCGCGCAGGCCGAGGTCCGCGCCGCCTACGGGAACTACTTCCCCCAGGTGTCGCTGTCCTACATGTACGACTGGGCATGGATGAAGAATCGCGCCTGGGAGTCGCAGGAGGAGAACATGCGGATGCGCGGGGAGACGAGCGAGGGCTACTCGATCGGGGTGGTGGTGACGCTGCCGCTCTTCGATGGCTTCATGCGGGAGAACGCGCTGAACACGGCGAAGGCCAAGCTCGAGCGCGCCGCCCACGCCGAGGGGCTCACCCGCCAGCAGATTGCCAAGGAAGTCAACCAGGCGGCGCTCATGCTCACCGCGGCCGAGAAGGGCGTGGAGGCGAGCCGCAAGGGGCTCGAGCAGGCCGAGGAGGAGGCCCGCATCGTCAAGGAACGCTTCGAGGCTGGGCGGGGAATCCAGGTGGAGATCCTGGATGCCCAGGTGAGTCTCACGCGCGCGCGGTTCAACTCGGTGGCGGCGCTGGCCGAATACCACACGGCGCTGGCCATGTGGCTCCGGGCCACCGGCCGCATCCGGTGAGCGGCAGGCTCGGGGGCAGGGGAGGGAAGGCGATGGGAGGCCGGATGATGGGCGTACTGCCGGGGTGGCTCGTGTCGACCGCGCCGTCGCTCCAGGAGCGAATGTCCGAGTGGGGGTGGGGGCTGCACCCGATGTGGGGGGTCTGGGGCGCCTGGGGCATCGGCATGATGATCATGGGGCTGATCTTCTGGGCGGGGGTGATCGTCGTGATCGTGCTCGGAATCCGCTGGCTCGCGAGCCAGGGGAGGGAACCGAGGCCCGACACGGCACTGGACATCCTCCGCCAGCGGTACGCACGCGGCGAGATCGGCAAGGAGGAGTTCGACTCGAAGAGGCAGGATCTGGCATCTCGCTGACCGGGAAGGGGCGGGGGGCCTGCCGGAGGAGATCATGAGAAGGCAGGAGAGCACGCCACGGCCCTCGCCGCGCCGAGGGTGGCGATGGGCGGCATCGGGAGCGCTGGCGCTCATCACCGTCGTGGCGTCCGCATTCTGGTGGTCGGCGGGCTCGCCGGACGCCGTGGGGCAACCGCGCCTGGTCGTGGACCGCACCGATGTGGACCTCGGCGACGTTCGCTTCGAGACGCCGGCTCGGGTGCTCTTCACGCTGACCAATGCGGGCGATGCGCCACTGCACCTGAAGGAAGTTCCGAGGGTCCTCGCCAAGGCGGGCTGCTGACCGCCTCCCGCGGTCGTCGGGCAGACGACCATCGCTCCGGGTACTTTCACGACCCTGTCGCTCGCGTTCACGATGCACGCAGGGATGGGCGGCTACCACGAGTTCTGGGTCCCGGTGAAGGTCAACGATCCAGCCGCTCCCGAGCAGCGGCTGGTTGTCCGGTCCAACTGGGTCCCCTGAGTCCCGGCGACGGGGCGGGTCGTGGAGATCACGAAGCTGCCGTATCCGGATCGGACGCTCGACGTCGTCCTCTCAACATGGACCTTCAAGGCCCTGGCTGACCCGCGAGCGGCCGTTCGAGAGCTCTTGCGCGTCATCTACGGCTTTTCGACACGGCCCGAGAGCGGTCTCGCCGGAGGTTCGTGATGACGAATGGACAACGACCCCCTGACACGGGCCCCTGGTTTCGGACGCGTTCAGGCTTCGCGCTGATTGGCTTCCTGCTCATCGCTGGATTCTTCCTTGTGACCGAGCACACCGCCCACCTCCTCGGGATCCTCCCGTACCTCTTGCTCCTCGCATGTCCGCTGCTGCACTTCTTCCTTGCTCGGCGCGAGGAGCGCGAGGTGCAGGCGGAGTGTGGCGAAGCGTATGCGCGTTACGCCCGGCGAGTGCCGGGGTTCATCCCGCGCTTCCGAGGGCGAATCGAGCGGCGGGTATGAGCGAGGACGAGCGACGGAGAACCCGTCAACACGGCACGTTGGTGGGGCGGGCAAAGGAGACAGTGATGACGACGAGAAGTCCATGGAGGATCGGAGTCACGATGGCGTTGACGGTCGCGATCGCCTATACCGTCTGTACGCTCGCCTATGCGTTGATGCCACAACTGGGGATCGACTTCCTGAATGCGCTGTTTCATGGACTCGATTTCCGCAAGCTCGGGGCGCCTGGGCCGTTCACCTTGATGATGTTCGTCTATCCTCTGGTTGTCATGGTGGTCTGGGGGTTCGCGGTCGGGACGCTCTTCGGCTGGCTGCACAACAGGCTGCATGGCGGGAGCGCCCGTGGTTGATGTACGAGAGCTGGTCGGCGGGCGATGGGTGGGCTGCGTACGGGCGGAGATGAGGTTGGGAGAAGGCGTGGCGGTGGCGCCGTGTCGCCGGGGGCCGGCCCGGGACGCTGGGTCAGCTGGCCATCGCCGATGACGAGGGGCGGCTGATCGGCGTCCTGACCGGAACAGGGGGGCGTCACCGGGATGGCGGGTCGGCTAGCATTCGCTCGCGCGCGGCCGGATGCTCAAGGATGGCGCGCGGTCCGTGCGGATCCTCGATGAGGAGGTCCCGGTACGGGCTCGCATCGAGGCGATTCACAGGCTCTCGGCTCATGTGGACGCCGACGGGCTCATGCGCTGGCTGCGTACAGCATCCCGGTCCCCGGAGCGGGTGTTCGTGGCCCACGGGGATCCCGATCCGGCGAAGAGCTTGGCGGATCGGATCTGGATAGAGCGCGGCTGGGACACCATGGTCCCGGCATATCGGGTGGGGGTCGACCAAGGAGGAGGACGGTGAAGCTGAGCGACGAGCTGCGGCGTGTGGAGCTGGCAATTGATAACCTGACCTGCTCCACCTGTGCCAAGAGCGTCGAAGAAGCGCTCCGGAGCGTCCCCGGCGTCAAGGCGGTCGCGGTCAACCGAGCGTCGGGCGTCGCGTTCGCCGATCACGATCCGAATGAGACCTCGGTCTGGGCCCTGTACGGGGCACTCAAGGCCGCGGGCTATCGTACTGGTAGCGCCAAGGTGCGATTCCAGATCAAGGGCATGACCTGCGCATCCTGCGTGACCGCGATCGAGGGGGCGCTCCGGGCAACGCCGGGAGTCCTCAACGCCCACGTGAGCCTCGGCAGCGAGGAGGCGCTCGTCGAGTACGTCCCCGTCACGACCGACCTCCAGGCCGTGAGAGCGGCCGTGGCGTCCGCGGGGTATGCTGTGGCCGACACGCCGCCCCCGGCGAGTTCGAGCGCCCTCGATCGGGAGACGGAAGAGCGCGGCCGGGAGTATCGGACCCTGATGCGCCAGTGGTGGTTCGGCGCGGCGGTCGGGACGTTCACGATGATCATGAGCTATCCGTGGCTCTTCCCGGGGCTGGGCACCCTGTTCCCCCGGGACAGCCACCGGCTCTGGTACATGTGGGCGGGCATGGGCGTCGCCTCGCTCGCGGTGATGCTCTACAGCGGGCGCCACTTCTTCACGGGCGCGTGGCAGGCGCTCAAGCACCGGTCGGCGAACATGCACACCCTGATCGCCCTGGGGACCGGGGTGGCCTGGATCTACTCGACCATCGCGCTGCTCTTTCCCGGCATGTTCCCGTCGCAGGAGTTCGCCGATGTCTACTACGACGTGACGGTCGTTGTGATCGCGCTGGTGGACCTGGGGCTCGCCATGGAGCTCAAAGCGAAAGGGCGGACCTCGGAGGCGATCAAGAAGCTGATCGGCCTTCAGGCCAAGACGGCACGCGTCCTGCGTGACGGCCAAGAGATCGACATCCCGGTGGAGGAAGTTCTTGTCGGCGATACCGTGGTCGTCCGGCCTGGGGAGAAGATCCCCGTGGACGGGAAGGTGCTCGAAGGGACCTCCGCTGTGGACGAGTCCATGGTGACGGGCGAGTCTCTCCCCGTGGAGAAGCAGGTGGGCGACGAGGTCATCGGCGCCACGATGAACACGACGGGGGCGTTCCGCTTCCGGGCCACCAAGGTGGGCAAGGACACGGCGCTGGCCAACATCGTCCGCATGGTGCAGGACGCTCAGGGCTCCAAGGTCCCCATCCAGCGCATCGTGGATGTGGTCTCCGGGTACTTCACGCCGAGCGTGGCGATCCTGGCGATCCTGGGCTTCATGATCTGGTACACGTTCGGGCCCGAGCCGCGCGTGGTCTACGGGCTCATCGTGGCGGTCACGACGCTCATCATCGCGTGCCCCTGCGCCCTGGGCATGGCCACCCCCATGTCCCTCACCACCGGCGTGGGCCTGGGGGCGCTCAACGGCATCCTGATACGTGGGGGCGATGCGCTGCAGTCGGCGGAGAAGCTTCAGACCGTGATCCTCGACAAGACGGGCACGATCACGCACGGCAAGCCGGTTCTGACCGATGTCGTGCCGGGGCCCGGCGTCGAGGAGGCGACCCTGCTCCGGCTGGCTGGCGGTGTCGAGAAGTCCTCCGAGCACCCCCTGGCGGCCGCCATCGTGGAGGGGGCTCAGGCCAGGGGGCTGGCGCTGCCGGACCCGTCGAGCTTCGCCGCCATCCCCGGGCACGGCATCGAGGCCACCGTGGAGGGCCGGGTGCTTCTCCTCGGCAATGCCAAGCTCATGCGGGACCGCAAGGTCGAGCTGGGCGACCTCGAAGCCCGGGCTCAGCAACTGGCCGACGATGGCAAGACGCCGATGTTCGCCGCCCTCGACGGCAAGCCGGCCGGCATCGTGGCCGTTGCGGACACGGTCAAGGCCGACTCCCTGGCGGCGATTCAAGCGCTCAAGGGGATGGGGCTCGAGGTGGTGATGATGACCGGTGACAACGAGCGCACCGGGAAAGCCATCGCGCGCCAGGTAGGCATCGAGCGGGTCCTCGCCGAGGTCCTGCCGCAGGACAAGGCCTTCAATGTCCGGAAGCTCCAGCTCGAGGGCAAGCGCGTGGCGATGGTGGGCGACGGGATCAACGACGCGCCGGCCCTGGCCCAGGCCGATGTGGGCTTCGCCATCGGCACCGGCACCGACGTCGCCATCGCTGCCTCGGACATCACGCTGATCAAGGGCAGTTTGGGCGGGGTCGTGACGGCCATGCGCATCAGCCGCGCGACCATGCGCAACGTCTACCAGAACCTCACCGGCGCCTTCATCTACAATATCCTTGGTCTCCCGGTGGCCCTCGGCGTCCTCTATCCCGTCTCCGGCATCCTGCTCTCGCCTCTCCTGGCGGCCCTGGCCATGTCCTTCAGCTCTGTGACCGTCATCGGCAACGCCAACCGGCTCAAGCGCTGGAGGCCGTCATGAGCTGGGACCGGGTCGTCGTCGATGTGGCCGGGCTGGCGCTGATCGCCGTCATCGTCTGGTTCTTCTGGCTCGTGAAGGCCACGGGCGTCCATGCCGCGGCAACGAGCGGCGGCTACCAGGAGCAGATGGTGCTCGTGAAGGGGGGCTATACGCCCGACGTGATCGTGGTTCAGGCCGGCAAGCCGGTGCGCCTTAACTTCGTCCGCCAGGAGTCCGCCTCGTGCTCGGAGATGGTGCTGCTGCCGGCGTTCGGGAAGTCCGCGAAGCTCCCAGAGGGTGCGACGGTGCCCGTCGAGTTTCTGCCCAAGGAGAGAGGGGAGTTCGAGTTCGCCTGCCAGATGGGCATGCTGCGCGGCAAGATCGTGGTGGAGTAGCCAGCAGATGCGACTCGTATCGTCCGTCGCGATGGCGCTGCTGGCGGTGACGGTGGCCGCCGCCCAGCCCGAGGCCGTCGAGGTTCATCACATCCACGGACTCGCCTTCGATCGGCGTGAGCCGGGAGCGCTCTTGGTGGCCACCCATACAGGGCTTGTGCGAATCCGGCTCGGCGCGAATCCGGAGTGGGTGGGCGCAAGCCGATTCGATCTCATGGGCTTCACGGTGTCGTCGGCCGATCGTGGGATGCTCTACGCGAGCGGCCATCCCGATCTCCTCACCTACCGGCGTGAGGGCCACGGGATTCTCGGCTTGCTCCTGAGCCGTGATGGCGGCCGGACCTGGGAGGGTGTGGCCCTGAAGGGCCAGACGGACTTCCACGCGCTCACATACAGCCCGGACGGCGGGGGAGAGCTCTTCGGCTGGAGTGTCGCCGGGCAAACCGGTCTTCATCGCATCTCGACCAAGACCTGGGCAGCGCAACGACTCGCTGCCCACGGCGTCAGAGACGTTTTGGCCCTGGCGGCCAGTCACGACCTACCGAGCCGACTGGTGGCCGGCACGCCGGGCGGCCTCCTGCTGAGCCAAGACCGCGGCGTGACCTGGCGCTCGGTCGCCGGTATCCCGCGTGATGTCCCGGTGACGGCAGTGGCGTACAGCCCCACCGAGAGGAGGCGCGTGTACGCCTACGTGGTCCGTGCTGGCTACGGCCTCATGCGGAGCGACGATGCGGGCGCCACGTGGCGACCGACGGGCCTAGCGGCCAAGCCCGACGAGGCGGTGGTCGCCATCGCCATCGCACCGGGGCCCGCCAGCAAGGTGGCGGCCGCAACGACGGCTGCGTCCGTGTTTGTGTCAGATGACGGGGGCAGGTCGTGGAGACCCGTGCTCGACAGGGGGCGTGTCCCCACGACCCGGTGATCGGTACCGCCCGGAAGGTTCACACGGAGATCTCACAATTGCGTCTCACCGGAGCCCGGGGCGGGTGAAGCCGGCTCGCGGAGCGATGCGGAAAGGGGGTGTGGTGACGGTCTACACGGCGTGACAGAGGCTCTGCTGTGACCCATGCTGTCAATCTGGAGGTGCGAACGGATGCGGGTGATGAGGATGATGGCGCTGGTAATGCTCGTGGTCGCCGTAGCGGTGACGGGGTACGCGCAGAGCGGAGGGATGGCTCCCGAGCAAATGAAGATGATGAGCGGCCAGATGAAGACGATGAGCGACCAGATGAAGGGCGGGAAGATGACCCCCGACCAGATGAAGATGATGGGCGAGCACATGCAAATGATGGCGGATCGGATGAAGGATGGCCAGATGACCCCTGACCAGATGAAGACGATGAGTGAGCACATGAAGATGATGACCGAGCACATGAAAGGCAAGATGAAGGGCAAGATGTAGTCGTTTGCCCGAGGCAGGCGTTTCGGCGGTCCCTCGATGGGCGATGCGGTGTCGCCCCTCGTGGGACCGCTCGCCTGCATTCTTCATGAACGCCACCGGTGATCGCGATATGACCCCCGGGCTTGAGCGACGATCTGCCAGGCGGTGGCCTTTCTTGACGCTGTCGCTGTCCCCCAAGGCTGACAGGGACCGGGCCGATGTCGGGCGCCCGCCAGGGATCCTGAGGGCGGTTTCGGCTTGGCCGCGGACGCGGCTTGTCGGGCGACGGGGTGTGGCCCTGTGGGCGGGCCGGAGGCTTCGATCGGGTGGTCCCGGGGCTATGGGGCGTCGACATCCCAGTGGCGCGGGGAACTCCCAGCCCCCGGGAGCGCCTGTCAGGCAGGGACGTGGGTAGAGTTCTCCAAGGGTTGGGGCCGTCGGCGGTGTCTGGCATCTCCCTTGCTCGCTTGCGCCCCTCATAGGACCCGCGCCATGGCTCCACACATCACGACTCCGCCCTTTCACGACCTGGAGCAGCAAGCTCGGCGGCTGCAGCGCTTCTTCGTCGCCCTCGTCGTCATTGTCGCGCTCCTGCCAGCGGTGGTGTTCGTGTTCCTGGAGATCGGCCATCACCGCAACCACAGCCGACAGGCCGCCGGCCGACTGGCCGAATCTCTCATCGGCCACGTTGGGCGCTCGGGGCCGAACCGCGTGACCATCTCCGAGATGGTCCAGGCAGAGATGGGAGCCAACGACATCGTGTTTCTACGGCTGGTCGCGGCGGATGCGGGCCACAGCCTCTCATTCGGTGCGCCAGGGCAGCGGGTATTCCCTACGCAAATCAGTGTCAGCCTGCCACCAGCGGCCGCGCCATTTCTCGAGCTGCAGGTCCAAGGCGACGACCGTGACTTGCTGCGTCGGGTCAGTCGTGTCTTCGTCATCCACCTCCTGGTCGCGAGCGCCCTGGCCCTCATCGTCTACCGCCTGCCGATGCGCGCCCTCCGTCTGGCCCTCGATGAGGGGAAGCGGACGTACGAGGAGCTCCTGCACGCCGACAAGCTCAGCGCGATCGGCGAGGTGTATGCGGGGCTCACGCACGAGATCAACAACCCGCTCGGTGTCATCCTCTCCCGCGTGAGGCTCCTGCGGGGGACGGCCGCGGAGCGGGGGCTCCCCGCGGACCTGGCCGAGGACCTCGAGATGATCGACCGGCATGGGAGCCGGATCGCGGAGATCATCCGGGGCCTGCTCGCCTTCGCCCGGAAGACGACATTCGAGCTGACGGAGACCGACCTGAACCGCGTCGTCGCCGATACCATTTCGTTCCTCGAGACACCCTTCGCGAAGCAGGGGGTGCGCCTCAACATCCTCCTTGAGTCGATCCCGCCGTTGCGGGCGAGCCCGGATCACCTGCAGCAGGTGCTGGTGAACCTCTTCAACAACGCGCGCGATGCGATGCCGAACGGGGGAACCCTCACGATCCGTACGCGGCTGAACGACCGTGACCTCGTGGTGGAGGTGCAGGACACTGGCCCGGGCATCGCCCCCGAGATCCAGGGGCGCATCTTCGACCCGTTCTTCACGACGAAGCCGGTGGGCCACGGGACCGGGATGGGGCTCGCGGTGAGCTACGGCATCGTGCGGGCTCACGGCGGGGACATCGAGGTCGAGAGCAGCCCGGGACAGGGCGCCCTCTTCCGGGTCCGCCTTGCGGCGGGGGGTGGACGGCCATGAAGCGGCCACGCGCGAGGGTGCTCGTCGTCGACGACGAGCCAGACATGGCTCGTAATGTGGGGATGATCCTTGTCAACGCGGGGCTGGAGGCGATCGTGGAGACGGAGAGCCTGCGCGCACTGGAGTTGCTGGAGCGCGAGCGACCTGACCTCGTCGTCGCCGATCTGCGGATGCCGGACCTGGACGGGCTGGCCCTGCTGCAGCGGGCCAGGCGCCTGCATGCCGGGCTGCCCGTCGTGATGCTGACCGCCTACGCCTCGGTGGACTCCGCCGTCGAGGCGATGAAGAAGGGGGCGAGCGACTACCTGGCGAAGCCCTTCGCCCCGGAGGAGCTCGTCCTCCGGGTGGAGAAGGCGCTGGCCTGGGTCGAGCTGGCGGAGGAGAACCGCTACTTGCGGGAGCGGGTGGCGAGCGGCGAGCGGGGCGCGCGGCTCGTGGGCGAGAGCCCGGCGCTGGCGGAGGTCATGCGGCTGGTGGACAAGGTGGCGGCCACCGACGCCAAGGTTCTTCTCGTGGGCGAGAGCGGGACGGGCAAGGAGTTGATCGCCCGGACGATCCATCAGCGCGGCCCCCATCCGGAGGCGCCGTTCTTTGCCATCAACTGCGGGGCGCTCACCGAGAGTCTCCTGGAGTCCGAGCTGTTCGGCCACGAGCGGGGCGCCTTCACCGGCGCTGTGGCCACGAAGAGGGGGATTTTCGAGATGGCGAGCGGCGGGACCCTCCTCCTCGACGAGATCGGTGAGACGAGCCTTGCTTTCCAGACGAAGCTGCTCCGGGCGGTACAGGAGGCCGAGTTCTTCCGCGTGGGCGGGACGCGGCCGCTGAGGGTGCAAGCGCGCCTCGTCTCGTCGAGCAACCGGGATCTCCGCAAGGCCGTCGCCGAGGGGCGCTTTCGCGAGGACCTGTTCTACCGCCTGAGCGTCGTCACGGTCACGGTGCCCCCGCTCAGGGAGCGCGGGGAGGACATCCCGCTGCTGGCCTCCCACTTCCTGCGAGTCTACGCCACCCAGATCAAGAAGAAGGTTCACGGGATCCACCCCGACGCCATGGCGCTGCTCGCGCGCTACCGCTGGCCAGGCAATGTCCGGGAGCTGGAGAATGTCATCGAGCGCGCGGTGATCATGGTGGAGGGCGACGACCAGATCCTGCCTGAGGACTTGCCGGGCGATCTCGTGAGCGAGCCGGTGGTGCCCGCGGGGCCGATGGACGGCGTACGGGAGGCCGAGCGCGACGTGATCCTGCGGGCGCTCCGCGAGTGCAACTGGAACCGGAGCCTCGCCGCCAAGCGGCTCGGGATCGGCCGGCGCACCCTGTACGACAAGCTCACGCGGCTGGGGATTTTGCTCCACCCCTCATAGCCCGATCGCGCTTCGCCGCCCGCACAGACTGTGCGGCACACCTGGGCGGGCGGCCGCACAGCCGCTGGGCTCGCCCCGGCCGGAACCGGCCGCGAACGCCGCGGCCCGCCCCGAAACGCGCCACACGGCCCGGGAAACAGCCTCCACCACCCTGCCTGTCCCTCGCCGCGCCACATGGCAAGGCCCTTGCCTCACCTGGGTACGAGAGCGCGAGGGTGCGCCGGAGGAGGGGCTTCGTGGCCAGTGCCGGACGTGACGGCTGTCGGTGGAAGACGCGATCGCGAGGCTTGCCGTGGCTCGTGGCCGCCTCGGCACTGCTCACCCTGCTTGCCGCTGGATGCGCCACGGTGCCGGAGAGGCCGGAGCAGGTGCGCCTCGTCTGGCCGCCGCCGCCGCTCCCAGCCCGGATCGAGTTCGTCCGGAGCGTGGTGAGCGACGAGGACCTGGGCAAGGACACGACCTTCTCCCAGACGCTCGTCGCCTTCCTGGCCGGCGAGAAGCCGCCGCCCAACCGGGTCGCGGAGCCCGTGGGACTCGCCGTCTCGGACGACGGACAACGCCTCTACGTCTCGGACTTCGCCCAGCTCGCCGTCTTCGTCTTCGATTTCACGCAGCGGACGTTCAGGAAGATCGGGGAGAAAGAGCCACTGGCCCGGCCCGTGGGCGTGGCGCTGGACGGGGAGGAACGGCTGTACGTGGTCGAGCAGCTGAAGAAGGGCATCAGCGTGTTCGACAGGAACGGGACCCGGGTCCGGTTCGTCACCGATCCCAGCCTGGAGCGCCCCTCCGGCATCGCCCTCGACCGGGCGCGGGGCCGGATCTATGTCGCCGACACGGCGCACACCAAGTCCCAGGCGCATACGGTCAAGGTCTTCGACATGACCGGCCGACTCCTCAGAACGATCGGCCGGGAAAAGGGCGAGAGGGAGGGGCAGTTCCTCTTTCCGACCTACCTCGCCATCGACGCCCCGGGGAACCTCTACGTCAGCGACACGCTCAACGCCCGCGTCCAGGTCTTCGATCCCGAGGGGAAGTACGTGAAGAGCATTGGCCAGCGCGGTAACGCCTGGGGGATGTTCGACAAACCCAAGGGTGTCGCGCTGGACAGCTTCGGGAACGTCTACGTGGCCGACTCGGGCTGGAGCAATGTCCAGATCTTCAACCAGAAGGGGCAGATCTTGCTCTTCTTCGGCGGGCGCGGCCCGATCCCGGGGATGCTGAAGAACCCCACGGCGATCGCCATCGACAGGAAGAACCAGATCTATGTCGCCGACTATCTCAACCACCGGGTCGAGATGTACAGGCTGGTGAACACGACCGCCCAGGACAGTGCTCTCGATCCGGTCGGCGGCACAGGGGGAGGTGACCCGGAGCGGAAGAAGGAAGCGGGGATGAGCCCCGCCCAGAATGGCCTGCTCTCGACGAAAGGAGATGACACGAGATGAAAGCGCTGAAGTTGATCCTGATAGTGGCGGCAGTGGCGCTCGCGCCGGCCATCGCATGGGCGGCCGAGGGCGCCGGCGGTGGGCTGGCGGATACGGAGCACGACTTCTCGGGCCTCGGCACGACGACCCTGACGGGTCTCTGCACCTTCTGCCACACCCCCCACAAGGCCTCGCAGACGACGCTGCTGTGGAATCACAAGCTGTCCACCAACAACTTCACGTGGGACGTTCCCAAGACCACGGCCGGCACCGAGTTCCCGACCATCGTGGGAGACACCTACAAGGGATCGACGGCGAAGTGCCTCAGCTGCCATGACGGCACGGTGGCCGTGGGCGACCTCGCGTGGTGGGACGGGGCCGCGAACCCCACGGCAGTCGGGGGAAAGGGGGCCCTCCCGGCCGGTGACAAGCACATCATCACCAGCGGCGCGGGTGGCGCCAGCATGAAGGGGAACCACCCGGTGGCCATGCCGTACCCATACGGCGGAGTGGCGAACACGTATAACGGGAAGACGACGGGGAGCGCGTTCGAGGCGACCGAATGGAGAACTCCACCCGTGCTGCCGGTTCGCCTGTTCAATGACGACAGCAGCGGGAACATCACGGCAGGGGCCGTCGCAGCCAAGAGCGGCATCGAGTGCTCCTCGTGCCACGACCCGCACAACAAGCAGACCGAGGACATGCGGTTTCTCCGCGGGACCATGGGAGGAAACACCACGGCCTACATCTGCCTGAAGTGCCACATCAAGTGATCCGGGCCTGATCCACCGGAGGCCTGGTCTCGCAGGCGGCCAGGCCTCCTTTTCTTGCCGACGTCTTCCAGCCCGCAGTGATCACGTCGCCCTGGAGACGAGACGGGACAGGAGTTGAAGGCGTGAGTCAGGAGCGCAGCGAGGCTCGGTGCTACGACATGCTCCGGCAGGCACGCTGGCCGAACGGGATGACGTGCCCCGGATGCGGCGGGAGGCGGATCACGACTCATTCGAGGTCTCCGAGGACGCCGCGGCGGCGCTATCTGTGCCTCTCCTGCCGCCGGACGTTCAGCGATCTCACGGCGACACCCCTCGCCCAGACCAATCTTCCGCTGGCCAAGTGGTTCGAGTGCCTGCGTCTGCTGCCGGGTCGCCACACGACGGCGGGTCTCGCGAAGGCGCTGGACGTGAAGTGGGACACCGCGGTGCGGCTGCAGCGGCAGCTGGCGACCAGCCCGGGGCGGCCCGGCCTTGTCCAGCGGCTTCGCCAGATCCTGGGTGAGGCGGATCACGGCTGAGAGGGGCCATGATCGGACGCCGGGCGATGCTCGCGCTGGCGACAGGGGGCGGCCTGGCCGCCCTGCTGCTCGCCGGGTGCAGCGCGGAGACGCGGCAGAAGATCCTGCCGTACTTCTTCGATGGCTTCGCCACGACCGAGCAGAAGCAGCGGCCGCCGACCCGGCGCATGCGGCGGGATCTGCTCCAGGACATCGACGGGCTGAAGCGCGAGCTCGCGGAGGCGCGCGCGCTGGCCAAGGCCCGCGAATCGGCGCCCTCGGAGGCCACGATTCTCCCCGCGGAGCGCGCAAAGAGCTGGCAAGAGGTCTCGGGCGATCTGCCGAAGGATGGCGCGGGGCGTGTGGACTGGGTGGCCGCCTTGAAGGCCCGGGCCATCGCCCCGCGCCCGGCCATCGACCCCAAGGGCCCGGCACAGGCGCCCCTCGACCTCGACGTGGAGCTGGCGGGCTCGAGCTCCCGTGTCTTCCGTGTCAGCTTCTCCCACGCGGCGCATACCGAGTGGCTTGCCTGCGCGAACTGTCATCCCGGGATCTTCTCTCTCAGCCGGCGGGCCCCGCCGACCCTGGTCACGATGAGGAAGATCGTGGCTGGCGAGTACTGCGGCGCCTGCCACGGGAAGGTGGCCTTCGCCATCGAAGGCGGGTGCGCTCGGTGCCACACGAAGGTCCCCGCGACGGCCCAGTGGCAGCCCGCCGGGGAGCCCCGGAAGCCGATCGAGCGTGCCCGGCGATGGAGCGAGGCCATGACGCTCCTGCCCGTCACCGAAGGTGCCCCGGACTGGAGCAAGGCGCTGGCCCGAGGGGTGATCGCGCCGCGTCCCGGCGTGGGCCCGAAGGCCGAGGACGAGGCGGTGCTCGACCTGGACGTGGTGAGGGCACCGGGCGGCGACGAGCAGTACAAGGTGGTGTTCCCCCACTCGGCGCACACAGCGTGGGTGGCCTGCGATAGCTGCCACCCGGACCCCTTCCAGCAGGAGGCGGGCAAGACGCCGATGTCCATGGACAGGGTCAACGACGGGCAGCTGTGCGGGCAGTGCCACGGCAGGGTCGCGTTCTCGACGGATGCCTGCGGCCGATGTCACCCGGCGCTCGCGGAGGCCAAGTGAAGGGCCTCCTCGCGCGGGTGGGCAGCGCGTTCCTCGTCGCGATGGTCGCCGGAGGTGTCGCGCTCGCAGTCGAGGGCGACGTGGTCTTCAAGCGACAGGGCGGCGAGGCCGGCACGCCGCCGGCGGTGTTCCCGCACTGGATCCATCGCATCCGCTACAAGTGCTACGCCTGCCACCCCGCCCCCTTCGAGATGAAGGCGGGGGCCACTCCCATCACGATGGATGCGATCCAGGACGGGAAGCTCTGTGGCGCCTGCCACAACGGCAAGATCGCCTGGGAGATCAGCTTCGGGACCTGCAACCGGTGTCATGCGGAGCGATGAGGGAGCGGCTGAATGCTGGGTCCGTCTCGCACTCCTGGTCGTCGCGGCACTTGTCGTGGGGCCTGGCGTGGCCCCGACCCACGCCCAGGTGTTCCGGCTCGGGAGCTGGGGCGGGGCGCTGGAAGGCGTGACCGATCTCAGGCGGACCGACACGAGAACCGGCGAGCAGCGAGCCCGCGCGGAGGCGTTCCACTCGGAGGAGCGCCTCAATGTGCGGAACACCGGAGCGTACCTGTACGACCCGAGGCTCCTCACCCTCTCGCTCGGGGGGAGCTTCGGCTACGCGAGGGATACGCTTGAGACGGACGGTGAGACCGCGTCCAGCGATGGGATCCTGCTCGGGTATGACGCGTCGGCGACGGTGCTGGCCGACCAGCCCTTCTCGCTCAACCTGTTCGCCGACCGGAGCGAATCCATCGTCTCGCGCGAGCTGGCGGGGCAGGGCGAGGGCGTGAGCGAGCGCCGCGGCGGGACCCTCTTCGCGAGACGGGTGTACATCCCCTCCTCGCTGAGCTTCCGCCAGGAGCTGCAGGACGAGGAGTCTCGCATCGCCGGCGCCGTCACGCGCCGCGGCGCCAGGCGGAACGTTCTGCGGTATGAGGGGCAGCGCGGCTGGGAAGACAGCGAGACGAGCTTGCTCTACGAATTCGTCGACGAGTCGGATCGGTTCTTCCCCGCGCTGGGCTTCCGGAGCCACGAGGGGCAGGTCAGCTACGGCCTGGATTTCGGGGAGGAGCTGAACCGGCACTGGGACTCGAGGATGCGGTACCACACGCGCACGGGGCTCTCGGAGTCGACGACCTGGAGCGCGGATGAGTCGCTGCGCGTCGACCACACCGAGGCGCTCCGGAGCAGCTATCGCTACTTCCTCTTGCGCTCTGACACCGCCGGGGGTGCCAACACCACGCACAGCGCGGTGGCGAGCCTGCAGCACCGGCTCTACGAGAGCCTGACCACGACGGCCGCTGTTGACGGCATCCGCCAGTTCCTTCCCCAGGGGGAGAAGGACAGCTACGGAGGCCGCCTGAGCTGGGGCTACACGAAGCGCCTGCCGCTTGGCGGGAGGCTCACCGCGGGGCTAGGCGGAGGCCTGCGGTACGAGGACAACCGGTTCGACGCGGCGGAGACAGCCGTCTCCCAGGAGTCCCATACCGCGGCGACGCCCTTCGCGCTGCCGATCGCTCTGGCCAACCGGTTCGTCCGCGCCGCCTCGGTGGTGGTCACGAAGACGGGGGCGGGGCCTCTCCCGGCGGGCTGCCTCCTGCCGCCGGGTCCGCCGACAGCTCTCGTGGCCGGCCAGGATTACACGCTGCGGACGACGAACGATGTCACCGAGATCGTGCCGATCCCTTGCGCCGGCGCCACGCCGGGGATCAACGCCGGCGACACCGTCGTCGTGGACTATCGGTTCAGCGTGCCGCGCTCGCTCACGCTGACGACGGCGACCCTGCACGGCAACGTCGCCGTCGACTACCGGTGGATCCGGGTCTTCGCCTCGCATGAGCAGACCGGTCAGGACCTCATCGCCGGCCAAGACAGCCGGCTCCTCGACGACCAGCGCTCGGACACGGTCGGGGCCGAGCTGCGGTATGACGGCGGTCGGGCGCGCGCGAGCCTGCTCGGCGAGGCGCGCCGATTCGCCTCGACCCGGGTCAACTATGAGAGTGTCCGGGCCAGCGGCCTGGCGAATATCGTGATCCTCCCCGAGCTGACCCTGGGGCTCAGCGCGGACGGAACGCGCGCCGTGTTCTCCGATCCCGAACGGGAGACCACGAGCCAGACCGCCCGCGCCACGCTGACCTACGCGGTCGGCAGCACGCTCTTCGTCGACCTGAGCGGGGGCCTCCGGAGGCTCGAGGACAGCGCCCAGCCGACGGAAGAGCTGATCGAGGCGCGGCTCCTGGCGCGCTGGCTGTTCCGGAGAGTCGAGGTGGCGCCGACGTTCGAGTTCCTGGACCGCCAGCGGGGAGGCACCCAGACGCGAGAGTACCGGGCGTTGTTGAAGACTATCAGGCGGTTCTGATGAGAAAGGGAGCAAGCGCGAAGAGTCCGGCGCTCGGCCTGCTTCTCGTCGCGATTGCCGCGACGGGCTGTGTGCCGGCCAGGATGCCCCCGGCGCCGGAGCACCAGGCGGTGTCCGCCCGGCGGGCGTGGCCGGCGCCGCCGGCGCGGCCGCGGATCCGCTTCGTGCAGAGCGTCTCGAGGCCGGCCGATCTCGGGGTGGAGCCGTCCTTCTGGGAGCGGCTCGGGCAGATCATCGTCGGTCGCGAGGAGGCGTGGCTGATCCGGCCCATGGCGGTCGGCGCCAGGGGCGGGGTGATCTACGTGGCGGACGCGGGCGGCCAGGCCGTGTGGGCCCTCGAGGTGCGATCCGGGCGATTCCGGAAGACGCAGATGGCGGGACGGGGGCCCCTGGTTTCCCCCGTCGGTCTCGCCCTCGCGCCGAAGGGCCGCGTCTACGTGGCCGATTCGTTCCTGCGGTCGATCTTCGTGCTCGACGAAGACCTGAAGGTGACCACGACGATCACGGGCGAGGCGCTGCATCGCCCGGCCGGCCTCGCCTTCGATGCGGCGCGGGACCGTCTGTATGTGGCCGACAGCGCGGCACACACCGTCTGGATCTACACCGGCGAAGGGGTCCTGCTGGAAAGTATCGGCCAGCGCGGGACACGCGAGGGTGAGTTCAACTTCCCCACCCACGTGGCGGTGGACAGCACGGGCACCCTCTACGTGACGGACTCCCTCGGGTTCCGCGTCCAGATGTTCACCGCCGACGGGCGCTTCGCGTCGATGTTCGGCCGGCACGGGGATGCGTCGGGCGAGTTCGCGCGGCCGAAGGGCGTGGCTCTCGACAGCGAGGGGCATATCTACGTGGTCGAGGCGCTCTTCGACGCCGTTCAGATCTTCGATCGCCGCGGCCGGTTTCTGCTGTCGTTCGGGGAGCGAGGCCTGGGGCCCGGCCAGTTCTGGCTCCCCACGGGGGTGTTCATCGATCCCGACGACCGGATCTACGTGGCGGATGCCTACAACCAGCGGATCCAGATCTTCGAGTACCTGAGGGGCGGGGGCGATGAGTAGGGTTTTCGTCGCCCTCGCGGTGTGCGCGGCGCTGCTGGCCCCTGCGGCCGCCGGGGGGGCCGGCATCGTGGACACCGTCCACAACCTCTCCGCGACCGGCGCGGGCGCCGTGAAGGCCCCGGGTGTGGGGGAAGTCTGCATCTTCTGCCACACCCCTCACAGGGCCGGCCAGACCGTCGCGCTGTGGAATCGTGACCTCCCGGCTAGGACGTACAATCTGTACGGCAGCTCGACCCTGGAGGCCACGCTAAACCAGCCCACCGGAGCCTCCCGCCTCTGTCTCTCGTGCCACGACGGGACGACAGCGCTTGGCAACCTGCGCGTGGCGCCCGCCACGGGACCGGCGACCCTCGGCCCCCTCACGGGACGCGCCTCGCTCGGGACCGACCTCTCCGACGACCATCCCGCGTCCTTCCTGTTCGACACGGCCCTGGCCCTCAAGCAGGGGCAGCTCGTGGACCCCACAGGGCTCCCGAAGGCGGTGCCGCTGGACAGCACGCGGCAGCTCCAGTGCACGAGCTGCCATGACCCTCACGAGAACCGATATCGGAAGTTCCTCCGTGTGGACGACCGGTTCGCGGCGCTCTGCACGGCGTGCCACCGGCAGCGGAACTGGGTGGGGTCGGCGCATGCGACCTCGGTGGCGACCTGGAATGGGAGCGGCACGAACCCCTGGCCGAGCTCGCCCTACACGACGGTGGCCGACAACGGGTGCGAGAGCTGCCACCGGCCCCATGCTGCGCCGCGCCCCCCCCGGCTCCTGAGCGACCCCCAGGAGCCGGCCGTCTGCCTCGTCTGCCACAGCGGGAGCGTGGCGGCGACGAGGCTGGACCCGGAGTTCCTCAAGCCGAGCGCCCACCCGATCACCGCGACGAGCTGGACGCATGAGCCGCACGAGGATCCTGCCGCCATGGCCCGTCACGTGGCCTGCACCGACTGCCACAACCCGCACCAGGCGATCACGACGCCGGGCAGCGCGCCCGCCGTCCCGGGGCGGCTCCGGGGCGTCCGGGGGCTGAACCTCGCGGGGGCCAGCGTCACCGAGGTCCAGCAGGAGTACGAGGTATGCTTGAAGTGCCACGGCGTGCGCGATCAGACGACGCCCGGCGTCGTCCGGAGCGACAACACGCGGAACATCCGGCTGAAGATCAGCCCGAGCAATCCCTCGTACCACCCAGTGGCGACCAACGGCAAGAACGACGCCGTCGGGGGGTTGGAGGCCGGCTGGTCGGCGGGGAGCCTCCTCTACTGCACCGACTGCCACAACAACGACGAGTGGACGCCCGCCGGGACGCGGCCCCGCGGCTCGCATGGCTCGCGCTACACGCCGATCCTCGAGCGCGAGTACCAGGTGAATGATCCATCGTCGGAGTCGTACCAGGCCTATGCGATGTGCTACAAGTGCCACAATCGTAGCGTCCTGATCGAGGATCGCGCTCGGACGTTCCTCCACAAGAAGCACGTCGTCGACACGCAAGCGTCGTGCGCCGTCTGCCACGACGCCCACGGCTCGCGCCAGAGCATCCGGCTGATCAACTTCATGCTGCGCGACCGGACCGGGAAGACGGTCGTGAGCCCCTCACAGGGCCAGAAACGCCTCGAGTACATCTCGACCGGGCCCGGCCGCGGCACGTGCTATCTCCTCTGCCACGGCAAGAACCACGAGCCGAAGACATACCCCGACTGAGGAGACCCTCGAGGCGACGGGGGCGGCTGTCGCCACAGAGGATCGAGGTGCATGTCGGAGAGCTGGTCCGATGGCGGAGTGACGCCCCAGGGAGACTACGCCTCGAGACGGACCCGCATCGTGGTGCCCACGAGGTGGTCGAGCGTTCGAGCGACATCCGCGCGGTCTTTCGCCGTCCCGGGGAGCACTGGTACACTGCGCTCAGCAGCGGGAACGGTCGGAGCCCCCATCACGGCGTGGTGGTCGTCCGGCAGCCGGGGGGCCAGGCGGGGGGAGCCGCGATTGACAGTCCTGAGACGCCGTGGTAAGCCGAAGGCACACTGGGATGTGCGCATGAAGCGATTTCTCGTGATCCTCTTTGTGTGTCTGCTCGGAGCAGGGGTCGCAGGCTGCGCGCTGCATCCCGACGGCCTCCTGGGCGACCAGTCCACGGCGGGCGGGGCGCACGGACCGGCGTGCGCCTACTCGCTCACCGCGACGGCGTTCGCCGCCGTCCCGGTCCTGCCGTTCGCCGAACGGCTGGTGCCTCCCCGCCGACTCTCCCGCCTGCCGAGCCGGGCGGGTTCGCTCTTCCAGCCTCCGGAGCAGTCCGCGTAGTTCTCGCTGACGCTGGCTTCCCCTCGCCTCGAGCGGGGACGCCCAGCGGCTGACACGCGTCCCCGTTCTTCGGTGGATCCGAACGCTTATCGGGGCTTTCTTCGCCCGGCGTAACCGCCCGTGCGTGTGGCCCCGCGGAGGTGAGAGAAATGACCTTCGGGCACCACGTCCCGCTCTTGCCATGAGGCTGTGGGGCAGTCGTCGCGCGGCTCTCGTCCTCTCCGCAGTGCTGATCGGAGGGTTCGGGCTGCTACTCGGGGTGTTGATCGTCGCATTCGTCGAACCCCGCGCGGAAGGCGGGCCCATGACTGGCGGATCAGCGGGCGGGATGGCGGGAATGGCGATGCCGTCCGCCACGGCTGGTGCCGGTGGGGGCCGGGCGGGGGAACTTTCGGCAGCCCACGCCGATGTCGAAGCGGGACGGTTCGGCCAGGCGGTCTCGGTGTACGAGCGGGTCCTTCGGGAGGACATGCACAATGTCGAGGCGCTCATCCACCTCGGCATGGCTCTCGGCGGGGTTGGGGAGGCGGACAGGGGACTGGGCTACGTGGATCGCGCGCTTGCCATGGACCCGGACAATCCCCACGCACTCTGGGTCAAGGCCGTGACGCTATTCGAGGCCAAGGCCCAGTACGCCGAGTCCATTGCGGTGTGGGAGCGGTTTCTGGCGCTGGTGCCGGAATCCGCCAGGGACGCCGGCACGGCTCGCGGCTCTGTCTTGCGGGCCAGGGAGCGGCTCGGGGGCCCGCAGCGGCCAGCCCCGGGAAAGGGATCGCCATGAGCAACGGGCAGGAACGCAGCATCAAGAAGGACAGGAAGCGCCAGGAGCGGCTGGCTGCCGAGCGGCGAAGGGGGCGTGGACGGATCGCGAAGCGGTGGGGTCTCTACGCGGCCGTAGGCCTGCTGGTCGTCGGGGGCGGGGGCGTGCTCGTCACGAAGGCAGTCACGGCGAAGGTCTACCCGCCCACGGGTATGAATCCCCACGTCGAGTCCTACCCCTCGTGCCGGATCTGCCCGTCGTCGATTCCCGAGGAGATGCAGCGGCACATCCTGGAACACCGGGAGCCGGGGGAGCCTGGCGACCGGCCCGGGATCTTGGTGCAGTACAGCTGCGCCCCCTGCTCCGAGGTGGTCGCGAAGTTGACGCGCATCGTGGAGCGCTATCCCAGGGGTGTCTACCTCGCGCCGTACCCCCGGATGAGTCCGCGCGTGGCGCTGACCACGCTCGGCGTGCTCGAGGCCATGGAGGACGTTGATGAGAGCCGCATCGTGGCATTCATTCAGAAACATCTGTGAGAGAGAACGCCTTGGCACGGAGGACGGCGGATGAATGAGATCGCTGCACGAGTGACCCAGGTGCTGCTCCTCACGGGGTTGCTGCTGGGAGCCCTTCCCGTCGCGGCCCAGCCGGCGACACCCGACCCTCATGCGTACCTCACGGCTGCGGCCGTCCGGAAGATTCCTCCTCTCCCGGACACCGTGACGATCAGGCCCACCAGGCGTACGCGCGAGTACACGCTGGACATCCGGCCGGGGCCGTGGGAGCCCGCGACGGGCGTCAGGGCAGCGGCCATCACCATCAACGGGACGGTGCCGGGGCCCGTCATCCGCGCGACCGAAGGCGACAGGGTCGTCGTGACGGTGAAGAATAACCTGGAGGAGTCCACGGCGATTCACTGGCACGGGCTTCACGTGCCCAACGCGATGGATGGGGTGGAGGGGCTCACCCAGGAGGGGATCAACCCCGGCCAGGCCTTTCGATACGAGTTCCTCGCCAGCCACGCGGGCACCTTCATGTACCACTCCCATTCCCATGCGCGGGCCGTGGAGCAGATCGACGCCGGCCTGTACGGGATGTTCATCATCGATCCCCAGAACACCCGGGGGCACCCGCGGTTCGACCGGGAGGTCCTCATGATGCTCTCCGCCTGGGCCATCGCCGAAGGAGGCGAACACGGCGCCACGCCGGGCGGCCATGCGAACGCGATGGCGGGGATGGCGTACAACTACTTCACCATCAACGGCAAGGCGTTCCCGCTCAACGACCGCTGGGCGGTGCGGGAGGGCGATCTGGTGCGGGTGCGGATCGCGAACA
>JACPIQ010000124.1 GCA_016188005.1 Candidatus Rokuibacteriota bacterium
CCCGGGCTCCGCGCGTGCCGCCGCGAGTCCGGCCGCGGCGCCGAACACCTGCGTCTCGCTCAGCGCGTTCCCGGCCAGGCGGTTCACGCCGTGCACGTTGCCGGTGACCTCGCCCGCCGCGAACAGGCCAGACACCGAGGTGCGGCACTCGGGGTCGATCTCCACCCCGCCGAGGCAGTAGTGGACGCCCGGGTAGACCTCGAGCGGCGTCGTGCGGGGGTCGATCCCGAGCCGGAGCTGGCGCTTGAACTCCCCCGGCATCCACTGCTGGAGGAGCCGCCCGAGCTCCTCCGGGCTCCGGGGCGAGCAGCGGAGGTCGGTCCAGACGCCGCCGTGCGGCGTCCCGCGCCCTTCGGCGACCTCGGCGGCGATGGCGCGAGAGAGCCGGTCACGGACGGGGAACCCACCCAAGAATTCGTCGCCGCGTCCGTTCAGGAGACGGCCGCCGGCGAGCGCCTCCGAGAGCACGAACTCGTAGTAGAAGGCCATGCCCCGGAGCGCGCGGGGATGGCAGACCACGCTGGGATAGAAGAGAACCATCTCCAGGTCGGTGAGCCGCGCCCCCGCCTCCCACGCCGCCACCGTCCCCTCGCCGGTCGCATCGGAGGAGGCGTCGGTGAACGACCAGATTGCCTCGTACCCTCCCGTGGCCAGCACGACCGCCCGCGCGCGCACCCCGCTGACGCGGCCGGTGAGGAGGTCGACCAGGACTGCACCCGTCACGCGCTGCCCATCGGTTACGAGTTCCACAAGCATCGCGTCTTCCAGCACGTCGACGCCGCGCCGGCCGAGCTGTCGATCGAGCGCCGAGACCAGTCCCCACCCGCCGCCCCGCACGTACGCGTTCCGCGGGCGAGAGAAGCCCGGCATGCTGAACAAGCGCAGCGACGCGTCGGGCATTCGCTGGAAGAGCACCCCGTAGCGCTCGAGGTCTCTGAGGCGGGCGGGGGCCTCCTCGACCAGGCGCCGGGCCAGCGCGGGGGAACCGAGGCCGCCGGCCTCGCGAAGGGTGTCTCTCAAGTGGAGCTCGATCGTGTCGGTCGGGTCGAGGACTGCCTGCACGCCCCCGCCCGCCATCGGCGTGTTGCCCGACTTGCCGATGGGCCCCTTGCTCACCAGCAGGGTCCGGGCTCCCGCCGATTGGCTCTCGATGGCGGCCCGCACCGCAGCCGCCCCTCCCCCCACCACCAGCACGTCGGTCTCGATGACGGCGCGCCGCACCTCGGGCCGGGCCCGGCCACCCGGCCGCCTCCGGGTGCGGGTCCCCTCGCCGAGCGCGCTGCCAAGGTACACGCGGCGTACGCGCTCGTCGGTCTGCGCCTGGGCGGGCGTCCCGTCCAGGATCAGCCGGCCCGAGTCCAGGACGACGACGCGCTCGGAGACGTCCATCACGAGCGCCATGACATGCTCGACGAGGAGGATCGTGAGGTCCAGCTCGCTCCGGAGACGGCGGAGAAGGGTCTTGAGCTCCTGGATCTTCGGCCGGCTCAGCCCGGCCGCCGGCTCGTCGAGGAGCAGGAGGCGCGGCCGGGCCGCGAGCGCGCGCACCACTTCCAGGAGCCGTTGGTCACCGAACGAGAGGTCCGCCGCCGGTGTGTCACGCACCGGGTCAAGCCCGACCAGTGCGAGCAACGCCCGCGCCTCCTCCACCGCGCTGGCCTCAGCCCTCACCGCCGACGGCAGCCGGAGCCCCGAGCCGAACAACCCGTGTCGCACCCGGAGATGGCTGCCCACCAGCACGTTGTCGAGCACGCTCAGGCGGCGGAAGATCTCGAGGTTCTGGAACGTGCGCCGGACCCCCAGCGCCGCGATCTGGTTGGGCCGGAGGCCGAGAAGCGAGCGACCGTCAAGCCGGATGTCGCCCCGGGTCGGTCGGACGATCCCGGTCACGGCGTTGAGGAGCGTGGTCTTGCCGGACCCGTTGGGGCCGATCAACCCGCAGATCTCGCGGGGCCCCACCGAGAAGCTCACCTCGCCCAGCGCGTCGAGGCCGCCGAAGCGAACCGTCAGGCGATCGACCTCGAGGAGGGGGGGCACGCCTCAGCCTCCCGCCCGGGCACCCGCGAGCGGTCCGCGACACCAGAGGGCGGCCGCGCGAGCGAGTCCCCACACGCCCCGCGGCATGAAGAGCACCGAGCCGCCCAGGATGAGACCGAACGCCATGAACTGGAGGTCCTTCGTGGTCCGCAAGAACTCGGGCAAGAGCGTGATGATGACGGCGCCGACAATGGCGCCGCCGAAGGTGCCGCGGCCGCCCACCACGATCATCATCACGAACATCAGCGAGGTGATGATCGTGAACGACGCCGGGTCGATGAACCCGATGAGCGGACCGAAGAGGGCTCCGGCGACGCCCGCATAGAAGGTCGAGAGCCCGAAGGCGACCAGTTTCCAGGTGACCACGCTCACCCCCGAGCACGCCACCCCGATCTCGGAGTCGCCGAGCGCCAGGAGCGCCCGTCCGGGGCGGGTGCGCAGGAGGTTCTGCATGAACCAGGCGAGGACGGCGACGACGACGAGGATCAGGTAGAAGTACCCGAGCTCCGGTCGGATTCCGGGGGGGAGCGCGGGCCGTGAGACGGGCAGCCCCGAAGCGCCGCCGGTCAGGGACTCCCAGTGGAGGAAGACCAGGCGGGCGACCTCGCCGAAGGCGAGCGTCATCAGCGCCAGGTAGTGGCCGCTGACGCGCAGGGCCGGGAGCCCGACGACGACGCCCACCGCCGCGGCGATTATCCCCGCGACGGGGAGCGACAGCCAGAAGGGCACGCTCTTGGCCGAGAGGAGTGCGCCGGTATAGGCGCCGATCCCATAGAAGGCGGCGTGGCCCAGGCTGATCTGACCCGCCACGCCCATGAGGACGTCCATGCCCAGCGAGACGATCACCGCGACGCCGGCGAGGCTCATGAGGTAGAGCGCGTAGACGCCGACGACGGGGGCAGAGCCGGCGGCGCCGACGAGCGCCAGGACCCACCAGAGACCGCCGAGCCGCCCGGACATCAGACGCGCCGGACGGCCTGGCGCTCGAAGAAGCCCGTGGGCTTCACCAGGAGGATCGCGCCCAGCACCAGGTAGGCGATCCCGTCCTTGAACGCCATCGAGAGGTAGCCGCCGGCGAGGTTCTCGAGAATACCCAGCAAGAGCCCCCCCACGATCGCGCCAGGCAGGCTCGTGAACCCCCCGATGATGGCCGCAGCGAAGGCTTTCACCGCGACGATCCCCATGGAGGGCTCAGCGTGAATCAGAGGGGCCAGGAGCACGCCGCCCAGCGCCCCCAGCACGCTGCCGAGCGTCCACGACAGCGCGAACATCCGCCCCACGTCGATGCCCATGAGGCTCGCCGCGTCGCGGTTCTGGGCCGTCGCCCGCATGGCCTTGCCCACCCAGGTGTAGCGGAAGAAGGCGAAGAGCGCGGCCATGACGACGGCCGAGAAGGCGATGATCATCAGGCTGAGCGGCGTGATCCGGATCCCGCCGAAGATGACCGGCTCCTTGCCGAACGAGGTGGGCAGCGGATAGGGGTTCGGCCCGAAGATCAGCATGGCCAGGCTGTTCAGCACGATGCCGATGGACAGCGTGAGGATGATGGTGTTGACCAGCGACGACTTGAAGCGGACCAGCATCGTCGACACCGTGCCCCCGACGGCGAGGCCGAGGATCGTGCCCACCGCCACGGCGGCGGCCAGCGCCACCCCGAACGGCAGACCGAGCAGGCTATAGGCGACGATGCCGCTGTAGGCGCCCGCCATCATCAGGTCGCCCTGGGCGAAGTTCACCACGTCGGTGGCCTTGTAGATGATCACGTAGCCCAGCGCGATCAAGGCGTAGATGGACCCAGACACCACCCCGCTCGCCACTTGCTGGAGAAACAGCTCCATGGCCACCGAACCGACCTACGGCTTCATGTTGACGATCTCGTCCAGGACCTTGCGCCCCCCCACGACCACGTTCATCAGCTGGCGCTTCTTGCCGGTGATCTGGAAGAACGTGGCCTCGCTCATACCGTCGTGGTTGGTGGGGGTGAAGCTGATGGACATCATGAGTCCGTCGTGCGAGAACCCGCGGGTCTTCTCCAGCGCGGCGACCAGCCCCTCGCGCGTGAGGTCGGGCCCCGCCGCCTCGATCGCCTTCACGAACAGCCGCGTGGCCACGTACCCGATGATGTCGGGCAGGCCAGGACGCCCGGGATCGATCACGTTCGGGTAGGCTGCCTTCCACTTCTTGGTGAAGGCCACCATCCGCGGGTCGTCGGACTCCTCGATGACGGGGATGTAGGTCAGGAACATGGCCCCCTCGGCGTACTCGCCCGCCAGGCTCACCGTCACGCGCTGGCCGGAGGCCACCGAGCCCACCGTCTTGGCGCTCAGGCCGAGCTCCTTCGCCTGCCGGAGGTAGATGGCCCCGGGGCGGAGGTACGTGTAGAGGATCACCACGTCCGGCTTTGCTTCCCTCAGCTTCAGCACCTGGGCCGAGAGATCGGTGGCGTCGCGGTCGTGCTCGACCACCGCCACCGGCGTCACCTTGTGCTGGGCCTGCAAGCGCTCGATGACGTACTGCGCGCCGACCTTGCCGTAGTCGTCGGACTGGTTGAGGATCCCCACCCGCGCGGGCTTGAGGTGCTGCATCACGAAGTCGGCCAGGAGCCAGCCCTGGAGCTGGTCGTTGAAGGACGCGGCGCGGAAGATCGTCTTGTGGAACGGCCGGGTCACCTTCGGGGAGGACGGGATCTGGACGAACACGGGGACGTTGGACTCCTTGAGGATCGGGAGCGTGGCAACGAAGGGATTGGATCCGCCCTGGTTGATCAGGGCGAAGACCTTGTCGTTGTGGAGGAGCTTGCGGGCGGCAGCGATGGAGCCCGCCGGCGTGCTCCGGTCATCCTCGACGATGACCTTGACGGTGCGCCCGTGAACGCCACCCGCCGCGTTGACCTCGTTGATCACCATCATGGCGCCGTCCCGGGCGCCGGTCCCGTAGAAGGAGCCCGCGCCCGTGTAGAAGCCGAACATCCCGACGGTGATCGTGTCCCTGGTCACCCCGGTGCGGTCCCCCGCCCCGAGCGCCAGACCGGGCACCATTAGCAGCGTCAGCGCGACCGACACGACGAAACTCCGCGTGGCTCTCATTTCGATCCCTCCTCGGCGCTGTGCGTTGCGCGAGCGGCCGCTACGAATCGAGGCCCATGTAGACGGGGACGCTCCCCCGCATCTCGAAGGCGTCCTGCGGGCAGAGGGCCAGGCAGAGCCCGCAGCCATCGCACTTCTCCTTGTCGACGATCGCGATGCGATCGGATCCGAAGGTGATCGCGTCGTAGTAGCACCAGTGCGAACAGTAGCCGCAGCCGTCGCACAGGTCGCGGATCACATCCATGTAGATCTCGCCCTTCGGGGTGCGCTCCAGCGTGTCGAAGGTCCTGAGTTGGGGCAGCGAGATCCCTCGGAGATCGTTCACCGAGGCGTAGCCGTTCTGGACGAGATAGCGGTCCAGGCCACCGACGAGATCGCGGATGATGCCGTAGCCCTTCTTCGAGTACATGATCGCCGTGCAGACCTGGACGGTCGTCGAGCCGACCATGAGTACTTTCACCACATCCTCCCAAGTCCAGATCCCGCCGCTGAACGCGATGGGCAGACCCACCTCCTGGGCCACGCGGACCACGAACTTCTGGACAATGGGGCGCATCCACGGACCACCGCAGCCCGAGAAGCCGCCGGCGAGCAGCGGCCGTCCTGTCTTGAGATCGACCTCCAGCGCCGACGTCCGGTCGCCCACCGTCACCCCTGCCGCCCCGCCCTTCTTCGCCGCATGGGCGCCGCCGAGGATCGAATGGATCCCGAACTCCGAGCCGACCTTGACGAAGATGGGGATGCGGACGCTCTGCACGGCCGTCCCGATCATGTCCACCCACTGGTCGAATGCGAGAGACAGACCGCCCGAGCTCGAGATCGACGATCCGGAGAGGTTCGGGCACGCGAACATCCAGGCCTCGAGCATGTCGCAACCGGCATCCTCGTGAGCGCGCGCGAGGTTCCGCCAGTTCTCGAGCGAGATGGCGCCCATGCTTCCGATCAGCCGGGCATCGTTCTCCTCAGCGTACTTCTTCGCCTGCTTGAGCTCGTTCATCCACTCCTCCGGCCGGTACTCGCAGGCGAACTCGCTGGAGTAGTGGGTGAAGGAGTGAGGGTAGGCCTTCCTGTTCAGAATCGTGAACCGCGGCCGCACGTAGGTGCGCATCGGCTGGCCGCCCATCTCGTCGGGAATCACGGTCTTCGCCACCGCCGCCGCCGCCCCGCTCTCGAACGACCGCCGGAAGAACTCGGCGTTCTTCGTGGGAGTCGCCGAGGCGACGACAAGGGGGTTCTTGAGCTTCACTCCGCAGACGTCTATCTCCAACCGGCTCATCTCGCTGGCTCCTTTCTCACACGCTCCTCAGCAAGTGCTCCCTGCAGAGGGCGATGTGCCGCTGCATCGCCCTCTCGGCCTCATCGGGCTTCCCGTCGCGGATGGCGTCGATGATCTCCTGATACTGTCCATACGCCTCCTGGGCGACGGTCTGGTTAGCGACGAAGATCGCGAAGATGCGGGTCATGTGGCCGTGCAGCGTCTCGAGGATGCCGGCGAGCGTCGCATTGTTGGAAGCCCTGCCAATCCACTCGTGGATCTTCAGCCCCACAGCGATGAGGTCCTGGTACCGCCCGCTCTTGCGCGCCAGCCCCAGCTCTTCCTCGAAGGCGTCCAGCGCCTGCTTGTCCGGGTTCTGGCACGCCAGCCGCGCGGCGAAGCCTTCTAGCATCTCGCGGACTTGGAAGACCTCGTGGAGCTCCTTGAGCGACACGCCGGTGGCGAACACGCCCCGCCGGGGGTGTATGTTCGCGAACCCCTCCTGAGCCAACCGGATGAGGGCTTCCCTGATGGGGGTCCGGCTCGCACGGTAACGCCGGGCGAGGAGCCTGACGGGGATCGGGTCGCCTGGCTTCAGGGCCCCGGAGAGGATGTCGCGCCGAAGCGCCCGGTAGACGCGCTCGGTGAGGCTCGGGGTCACCGGCTGTGCTGACATGGCTCACGGTGCTGACATATCTCTGGCATACCAGCTCTGCTCAGGTTGCACTCTCGTCGCTCAGCCGCGCCGACGTCAATGAGGCGTCTGTCTCAGTCTCGTAGTTCGTCCGGCCTCGGCGAGGGTCGCCGATCGTGCATGCGCCGGTTGGGGCGGGCGTGATCGGCGGGAAGCGACGCGGGCCGAGGAGGGACCCTTTGGCATGAGTCGGCAGGCCTTGTGACCGAGGAGGCCTCCCTCATCCCCGTCGAGGCCGTGCGGACCTGCAGAGAAGTCAGCGAGGTGGAGCGGGCCTGCGCCAACCTCAAGGGTGGGCTAGATTGGCTCGCCGCTGTCCCTTTCGCGGACGGCTTGCTTGAAGCCCACCTGCTCGCAGCGGGTCTTGAAGGCGAAGCCCTCGGGGGTGTGGCGGGTGATGCCGTCGAACAGGGTGGCGATCATCTGCGTGGCGGCGAGCCCCATGTTCTCGTAGGCCTGGTTGACCATGAGCTTCTGCATCATGAGCTGGTTCCGCGGCACCCCGGCCATCCGGGCGGCCAGCCGCTCCACGGCGAGGTCGAGCTCCAGCGCCGGCACAGCCTCGGAGACGAGCCCGATGCGCGCCGCCTCGCTGCCCGTGATCAGGTCCCCCGTGAGGAGCAGGCGCTTCGCGCGCTCGGCGCCGACCCGATACACCCACATGGCTGTGGTGGGACAGCCCCACACCCGCGCCGGCGGATAGCCGATCCGCGCCTCATCGGCCATGACGACCAGATCCGCGCAGAGGGCGATGTCGCTGCCCCCCGCGACGGCGTAGCCATGCACCTTGCAGATCACTGGCTTGAAGCTCCGCCAGAGGCTCATGAAGCAGGCGGTGTTCTCGCTCATCCCCTGGTAGTCGAGCATCGGGTCCCACGGAAGGTCCTGGCTGTACTCCTGGGGCCGGGGCCGCTCGGCGTAGCGCTCGAGGTCGTAGCCGGCGCAGAAGGCCCGCCCGGTGCCCGACAGCAGGATCACGTGGACGGCGTCGTCTCGGCCGGCCTCCTCCACAGCCTGGCGCAGCGCCCGCGGCATCTCGCCGTCGATGGCGTTGAGCTTCTCGGGCCGGTTCAGCGTGATGCGGGCAATGCGTCCGTCTCGGGCGTAGAGCACCGGGGCAGCGGGCATGGCGACCTCCCTGGTTCCGGCATGGGTTGGCGCGGCGGCCTCAGAAGCGGATGCGGCGCATCGCGGCGTGAGGCAGCAAGCGGATGACGAGCATGATCCACCGCCACACCGGCGGGGCATAGACCACGCGCCGGCCAGCATCGAGCGCCTTCAGCACCGTCCGGGCCACGGGCTCCGGCTCCCCGGCGAAGGGCGGCACCGGCAGCCCTTCCGTGAGGCCGGTCCGGACGAAGCCCGGCTTCACGCAGAGCACGCTCACGCCGCGCTCGGCATAGGCATGGCCCAGTCCCTCGAGGAAGGCCGACAGCCCGGCCTTGGAGGCGCCGTAGAGGTAGTTGCTGCGTCGCGGGCGGTCGCCGGCCACGCTGCTGAAGACGCAGAGCCGCCCGCCGCCGCGGGCCGCCAGCCGCTCGGCGGCCAGCTGGCAGAGCACCACGGTCCCCGTGAAGTTCACGTGGAGCAGCTGCTCGAGCCGAGCCATGTCCCGCTGGAGCGCCTCGGACGGATCCAGCAGGCCCCCCGTCACCACCAGCGTGTCGATGCCGCCGAGGGCCTCGTCCGCCGCGGCCAGGGCCGCCTCGAAGCCGGCCGGACGAGCCAGATCCAGAGGTGCCGTCTGCACGGGCCCCGCCGCCCCGCGGGCCTCGAGGTCCCGCGCCGAGGCGGCCAGCTCGGCCGCGTCGCGGCCGAGGAGGCACAGGGCCTCCCCACGCTCGGCCATGAGCCGGCTGAGCGCCCGGCCCATCCCGCGGGTCGCGCCGACGAAGGCGACTCTCATGGGGCTCCCTCACGCTCGCCCGTTCCCATGTCGGCTCGCCTCGCCTCCGGCTGCGGCTCGCCCGGCTCGCTCACGCTCGCCCCCCTCCCATATCCGCTCGCCTCGCCTCCGGCTGCGGCTCGCCAGACAATGTCGTCATTCCGGGTCTCCCAGGAGGCGGACGGACTGGGCCGAGCGGAAGCGCCGCTCGGGGTCCCAGCGGTCGCGCACGGCTTGCCACTCCTTGAGGCGCGGCATCATCTTCTCGAAATCCGCCGCCCGCGTCACGGCGTCCTTGGCCAGGTAGATCCGGCCGCCGGCCTCGATCACCGCGGCGTTCAGGTCGTGGACGAGCGCCTCCGTGGCGGGGCCGCGATACGGCAAATCGAGGGCGAGGGTCATGCCCTCCAGGGGGAAGGAGAGATAGGCCTCGCCCGCCGGGCCGCAGTCCTTGATCACGGCGAGGAAGGAGGCCGCACCCGCGGCCGCGAGGCGCTCGAGCAGGCGGCTGAGCGCGCCGGGCCCCGCGGCCCGGGGCACCACGCACTGATACTGGAGGAAGCCGCGCCGCCCGTACATCCGGTTCCAGTCGCCCACCGCATCCAGCGGGTAGAAGAACGACTCGTGGGGTACCAGCCGCTGGCGCGGGCGGCCGCCGTGGGTCCAGTGGTACATGCGGTTGAAGCCGCGCATCAGCAGCGGGCTCAGGAGCCACTCCGGGGCGTCGGCCGGCACGCGCCAGGGGCGGCGCGGCGCGGGCGCGCGGGTGCCGGCCTCGGCGCAGGTGGCGTGGCGGCCGCGCATGAGCACGCCGCGCCCGAGCGCCCGGCCCCGCGCCAGGCAGTCGATCCAGCCCACCGTGTAGGGCCACTGCCTGGCCGAGGCCGCGAGTCCCGCCACCATGGCCGCCAGATCGGGGACGCCCTCGGTCTCGACCGCCATCCACGGGCTCTCGACGGGGCGCAGCCGGAGCGTGGCCTCCACGATGAGCCCCGTGAGCCCCATGCCGCCCACCGTGGCGAGGAAGAGCTCGCGCTCGAGGTCGGGCCCGCAGTCCACGAGCCGCCCGTCCGCCACCAGAACTGTCAGGCGCTCGACGAAGCGGCCGAAGGAGCCGTCCCGGTGGTGGTTCTTGCCGTGCACGTCGCAGGCCACGCAACCGCCCACGGTCACGTGCCGCGTCCCCGGCGTCACCGGCGGGAACCAGCCCCGCGGGAGGAAGAGGCGCAGCATCTCGCCGACGCTGAGCCCCGCCTCGCAGCGAAGCCGCCCGGTGTGCGGATCCCACCCCAGGATGCGGTCGGCCCGCGTCGTCTCCAGCACCAGCGCCGCCTCGCTGGAGGGTACTGCCGCGTCGCCATAGGCGCGGCCGAGCCCCCGGGCCAGGAGGCACCGCTCCGCGGGGGGCGGCGCGCCCAGGCGCTCCGGCCG
Organism: Candidatus Rokuibacteriota bacterium; assembly: GCA_016188005.1. Taxonomy (NCBI): domain Bacteria; phylum Candidatus Rokuibacteriota; species Candidatus Rokuibacteriota bacterium. The sequence goes on from JACPIQ010000124.1 coordinate 10,389, forward strand.
TGCCACGCGGCCGCGGCGCCCCAGCCGGCGGCCCCAGCCGGCGACGGGCTCGAGGCGCGGGCTCAGCCTGTCCACGGGGCGTAGATCAGCACCAGGAGCGCGAGCATCCAGAGCGCCGTGTTCACGAGCAGCGCGCGGTCGTTGAGCAGGAGGTCGGAAGGGTTGCCGCCGAGCTGTCGGCGGTAGAGCAGGTAGAGGTAGCGGAAGATGCCGTAGAGCACGAAGGGCAGGGTGAGCGGCAGGAGGCGGGTGTGAAACTTGGCCACCGTCTCGGGGGACATCGTGTAGAGCGCGTAGGCCGTGACGGTGGAGGCGGTGACCACGGCGATCATCTGGTCGAGGAAACCCTCGCTGTACTCCGCCAGGATCGGCCGGTGGGCCGCGGCCTCGCCGTGCAGTGTGAGGTACTCGTGGCGCCGCTTGCCCAGGGCCAGGAAGAGCGCGATGAGGACGGTGCAGATCAGGAGCCACCCGGAGATCTCCACCTCCACGGCGACGGCGCCGGCCACGGCTCGGAGCACGAAGCCCACCGCCACCGTGAGCACGTCCAGGATCACCAGGTGCTTGAGCCACAGCGAGTAGGCGGTGAGCAGCGCGCCGTAGCCCGCCGCCACGAGGCCGAAGCGCCAGGAGAGCGCGAAGGCCCCGGCCAGGCTCGCCCCGAGGAGCCCCGCGCCGAACACCAGGGCGCCCCCGCGCGGCAGCGCCCCCACCGCCACCGGACGGTGGCGCTTGACGGGGTGCAAGCGGTCCTTCTCGGCGTCCGCCACGTCGTTGAGGAGGTACATGGCGCCCGAGAGCGCGCAGAAGAGCACGAAGGCCGCCAGCGCAGGCCAGATGAGCGGCGTGAAGAGCTGCTGGGAGAAGATCACCCCGGCGAAGACGAAGAGGTTCTTCACCCACTGCTTCGGCCTGAGCGAGGCCACCGTCGCCGCGATCACGCGCACGCCACGCCCCCATCAGGGGAGCCCGAGAGCGGTGGGGCCGGGGCGACGTGTCGGATTGCAAGACCTGACCCCCTGGGCTTGGTCGCCGCCGCCGCGACGATCCCCCACACCGAGAGCCCCAGGTGGCGGCACATGACGGCCAGCTCGTTGTCGCCGCGGGCCAGCTGCTCCACCCGCCGACGGTCGGCGTCCACGCCGATCACGGCGAAGCCGGCCCGGGCGAATGCCACCGCCAGAGGCAGGCCCACGTAACCGAGCCCCACGACTGCGACGGTCGCCGACCGCGACTGGAGTCGCCCCTTCAGCGCGCGGGCAAGCGCGTTCATCTGGGCGGCGCTCAGGAGAGGCGCGAGAGCACCGTCCGGACGGCGGCCGCCACGGTCCGCACCTCCTCGTCGGCGAGCTCCGGAAAGCAGGGCAGTGACAGGACCTCGCGCGCGGCCCGGGCGGCCACGGGGAAGGCGGCCTCGCCGCCCGCCTCCCGGAACAGCGGCTGGGCGGGGAGGATGGTCGGGTAGTGGACCGCCGTCCCGACCCCGAGATCCTCGAGCCCTTTCACGAGGGCGTCCCGCTGCGTCGAGCGCACCGTGAACTGGTGGTAGATGTGCTGCGCCGGCGGCCGCTCCACCGGCAGGGTAAGCGGCAGCCCGTCGAGCAGGGCGCGGTAGCGGGCAGCCAGGCGACGGCGCGCCTCGTTCCACTGGGGCAACCGCGGGAGCTTGACGCGGAGGAAGGCGGCCTGCAGCTCGTCGAGCCGGCTCGAGTGCCCCAGCTCCGGGTGCTCGTACTTGCGGAGCGCGCCGTGGTCGCGGAGCCTGCGCACCCGCTGGGCCACGTCCTCTCGGTTGGTGAGCACCATGCCGCCGTCGCCACAGGCGCCCAGGTTCTTCGTCGGGTAGAAGGAGAGGCACGCGGCGTCCCCCCAGGCGCCCACGCCGCGGCCGGCGTAGGTCGCTCCCACGGCCTGGGCGGCATCGGCGATCACGGCGAGCCCCCGGGCGCGGGCCAGGGCGATGAGGGCATCCATGGCGGCGACCTGGCCGTAGAGGTGGACCGGCACCACGGCGCGCGTGCGGGGGGTGATGGCCCGCTCCACCAGCGCCGGGTCCAGGTTGAGGGTGACGGGATCCACGTCCACGAACACGGGCCTGGCCCCGCACAGCGCGATGGTGCTCCCCGAGGCCACGAAGGAGAAGGCGGAGGTGATCACCTCGTCGCCCGGCTGGACGCCCAGCGCCTTGAGGGCGAACAGGAGCGCGTCCGTGCCCGAGTTGACGCCGACCCCGTGGCCGGCCTGGCAGAGGGCGGCCAGCTCGGCCTCGAGCGCCCGTCCCTCGGGACCCAGGATGAACCAGCCCGAGGTGAGGACGCGGGAGGCCGCGTCGAGGAGCTCGGCCCGCATCGCCTCGTGCTGGCGCTTGAGGTCGATCTGCGGGATCACCGGAGGCTCGTGCCGGCGCGCGCGCCGACCTGGCCCAGCCCCAGGAGGTTCACGGAGAAGCGCAGCTCATCCTCGTTCTGGTGGCGCGCCACGTACTCGAGCGCGATAGCCCAGCACTGCCAGCTGAGGTCGAGGCCGAAGCGGTGCTCCACGGCGACGCCCTGGTTTACGTCCCAGCTGGTGGCGGCGCGCGCGGCCAGGTGGCGCGTGAGCCGGCCCGCGACGCCGCCGTCCACCGTGTGGTAGCCGGTGATCTCGTCGAAGCGCGTCCCCACCTCGGCGCTGACGTCCCGGTAGCTGCCCGTGGCGCCGACTCCGGCCGTCCGCATGCCGAGACCGTACACGTTCCAGGCCGCCTCACCCCGCAGGCCGAAGTGCTCGCTGGGCTTGAGCAGCACGTCGGCCCGGAGGTCCTTGAAGGGCTCCGCGGCGCCGGGCAGGAGGTTGTAGGTCTGGCTCACGACGAGCCGCGCCATCTCCCAGCGCACGGCCTCCTGGTTGGGGCCGGCGACGGTCTTGCCGTTCACGCGGTTGGTGAGCGAGTAGGTGACCTGGCTCACCTTGCCGACCCGGTCGATGTCCGTATCGTACAGGGGCAGGGCCTTCTGGTCCTCGCCGCGGATCTCGAGCCACGTTGCGCGGGGCTCGACGAGGTGCTGGACGGCGGCGAGCCCGCCGGCGCCGCCGAGGGCGTAGACGCGCGAGGCGCGGGTCTCGGCCTCCACGCCGCCCTCGACCTGCCGCCTCACCCGGTCCTCGCGCACGGCCTCCTCCACCGGGAACCCGCCGACCCGCGCGTTCCGCTGGCCGATGACGCGCTGGTCGTAATAGGTCGCGCGGCCCCCGGCGAAAGGCGTCAGGGTCAGGAGCCCCGCCACGGGGACGGGCAGGAAGAGGCGCGGGTGGAGATCGAGCCGCGGGCCCTCGGGACCCACGACGCGGACGAACTCGGTGAACGAGGACTCCACCTCGTAGAGGAGGCCGGGCACGCCAGGGACGGGTTGCCGGTGCCCCCGCAGCCGGACCTCCGGCACCCGCTGCAGCTCCACGGGCCGCGTGGTCGTGAGGTCCTGGTACCACAGGACGGCCCCCACGAGGCTCCACGCCTCCCAGCGCTGCGAGAGCGAGACGGTGGTCTCGGTGCGCTGGCTCGTGCGCTCGTGGAGCCGGTCCCCGTACTCCCGGAGGACGAAGTCGTCGGAGACGACGTTCGCGTCGACCTTGAGCGCCATCCGCGGCGCGATCTGCCAGTCGTGCCTCAGGGAGAAGGACTCCCGGTCCTCCCCGTTGCGGGTGTCCTTGCGGCCCTGGGTGTCTCTCAGTGCCTCGTGGATGTAGAAGGCGCGCGCGACTCCGCGCGCCTGCTCCGAGAGGAGGTAGCGGTACTCGCCCTCCAGGCCGACGCCGCGCTTGGCATAGGCGTCGAGCGTCAGGGTGGCGTCCTGGCTGTCGCCGATGGCCCAGAAATAGGGGATCTTGGCGAAGACCCCCTTGGTGCTCGAGATGCCGAGTCGCGGGAACAGGAAGCCCGACTGCCGCTCGCGGCGGATGGCGGCGGCGAAGTAGGGGATCCACGGGATCAGCGGCACCTTGCCGACCCAGAACGAGGCGTCGCGCCCGGAGATGAAGTCGTTGAGGTCGGCGGTGGCCGAGCCGACCCTCACCGACCAGGCGGGCTCGTCGCCCTCGCACGTGGTGAAGACCCCCTGCCGGACCTCGTAGACGCCCTCGCCGACACGATCCAGGCGCTCGCCGGAGAGCGAGTAGTAGGGTGCCGAGAAGGCCGAGCCGTGGTAGACGACGCCGGTTCCCGTCCGCAGGTTGTAGTCGATGCGCTCGCCCACGAGCCGGTCCTCGCCATCGTAGAAGACGACCTTGCCCTGGGCGACTGCCTCGCCCGTGTCGCGGTCAAGCTCCACGCGATCGGCCAGGAGCCGGGTGGCGCCGCGCGTGATCTCCACGTTGCCGACGGCGATCAGGAGGTTCGTCGTCCCACCCACCTGCTGAATGCTGTCGGCCAGGATGCTGATCTCGCCGCCATCCCCGGCGAGGGTCAACGGGGACTGCTGGGCCAGGAGCGGCCCGGGAGCGGTCAAGAGCAGGGCAGCGGCCAGCGTGAGGAGGGTGCTGGCGAGCGGCAGACGCAGGCGCATAGGCTGCATGGGGTCGTCTCGGAGAGGCCCAAACCGGGCCGGGCCCCTATGCTATCAGCCACGCTCAAGACCGCAAAGAATATCGGGAGTTTCGGGGCGCTGGGCCAGGACCTCGCCGATGAGGAAGAGCGAGCCTGCGACACAAACTGTGGGGGTCCGGGGAGCGGACAGGGCCAGGGCTAGGGCTTCGGCCGCCGAGGCCGCCGTCTGGATCGTCGAGCCCGGGGGGCGATTGAGGCCGGCCGCCACCCGGGCCAGCGCCTCCGGGGAGGCCGCCCGAGGGTGAGCGGACGCGGTGACGATGAGCCGCGAGGCGAGGCCTGCCAGCGGCTCGAGGATTCCCACCTGGTCTTTGTCCGCCGAGATCCCGATGACGAGGGTGAGGGGCTGCGCGGGGAAGTGGGCGCGCAGCGAGGCGGCCAGCGCCCGCGCGCCGCCGGGATTGTGGGCGCCGTCGAGCACCAGCGTGGGGTCGCGGCCAAGGACCTGGAAGCGCCCGGGCCAACGGACGGCGGCGAGCCCCGCGCGGATGGCCCGCTCCCCCGCCCCGAGGGCACGGGCGGCAGCCGCGGCGACCAGCGCATTGCCCGGCTGAAAGACACCCAGGAGGGCGCAGCGCACGTCGTCGAGGCGCCAGCCTGGACCGCTCAGGTCGAGGCGCTGTCCCTCGAGGGTGGCCGGTGCCGCCGCCGAGACCCGAAGCTCCCGGCCCTCGAAGGCGAGCGGGACGGCCATGGCCGCGGCGCGCCGGACCAGAACCTGCTCGACCTCCGGCTCCTGACGGGCCGACAACGCGATCCCGCTCCTGATGATGTGGGCCTTCTCGGCGGCGATCTCGGCGAGGGTGTGGCCGAGCTGCGCCTGGTGGTCGTGGTCGATCCGCGCGATGATCTCGACCTCGGGCGACCCCACCGTGGTCGCGTCCAGCCGGCCGCCGAGGCCCACCTCCAGCACCGCGATCTCCACCGCCCGGCGCGCGAAGTGGTCCAGCGCCAGCGCCGTGGCGGCCTCGAACATGGTCGCATCCAGCCGCGCGACGAGGGTGCCGAGCGCCTCCACCCCGTCGGCCACGTCCGCCTCGGCGAGGGGCCGTCCGTCCACGCGGATGCGCTCGCGGAACGAGCAGAGGTGTGGCGAGGTGTAGAGTCCCGTGCGGTGTCCCGCCGCAGTGAGGATCGCCGCGAGCATGGCGGCGATCGAGCCCTTGCCGTTGGTGCCCCCGACCTGCACGATCCGGAACTGGCGCTCCGGCTGGCCGAGGGCGTCGAGCAGCGCGCGGATGCGCGCCAGCCCGGGCCGCATGCCCGCGACCTCCCCACCCCTGAGGCCGAGGAGGCGCGCCACGGCCTCCCCGTACGTCATGGAGCAGGTTGCTGCGGCGGTCCCCCGAAGAAGGCGAGGATGCGCCGGAGCGTCTCCCTCAGCTCGCGCCGCTCGACGACGAGGTCGAGCTGCCCGTGCTGCAGGAGGAACTCGGAGCGCTGGAAGCCCTCCGGGAGGGGCTGGCGGATGGTCTCGGCGATCACGCGTGGGCCGGCGAAGCCGATCAGGGCCCGCGGCTCGGCCATGACGATGTCGCCGAGCATGGCGAAGGAGGCCGTCACCCCGCCGGTGGTGGGATCGGTGAGGAGCGAGATGTACGGCACGCGCTCCTCGCCGAGCCGATGGAGCGCGGCGGCAGTCTTCGCCATCTGCATGAGGGAGAGGATCCCCTCCTGCATCCGGGCCCCCCCGGAGGCGGACACGATCAGGAGCGGGATGCGCTTCTGGAGGGCCAGCTCGATGGCCCGTGTCAGCTTCTCGCCGACCACGGACGCCATGCTGCCTCCCATGAAGCCGAACTCGAAGACGGCGAGGACTACCGGGTGCCCCCCGATGCGCGCGGTGCCGGCGAGCACCGCCTCCTCGAGCCCCGTGGCCTTCTTCGCCGCCTTGATCCGCTCCGTGTACTTCTTGGTATCCTTGAACTCCAGCGGGTCCCGCGAGGCAAGCCCCGCATCGCGCTCCTCGAAGGAGCCCTGATCCACGAGCGAGCCGATGCGCTCCCGGGCCGAGATCCGCAACGGATACCCGCAGCGCGGGCAGACGCGGCCGGCCCGCTCCACCTCGGCGCGGTAGACGATCTCCTTGCACGAGTCGCACTTGAGCCACAGGCCCTCGGCGATCTGGACCTTCTTGGCCCGCTCCTCCCCTTCCTTCTTCTTCCAGAACCACGCCATCGCTATGGGGTCAGGTCTTGCATTACGACATCATCGGCAATGGGGGCGGTCATGTCTTGCGAGATGGGTCAGGGTACGGGTGACCGTGTACCGCCTGGAGCGGAGCCGCGGTGCAGCTGGGGCGACGTGTCGGATTGCAAGACCTGACCCCATCCTTGCATCCTTGAGGGCGGCGATGAAACGGCCGACCTCGGGGACGAGCACGGGGGAGCCCGCATGCTCCTCGACCACGCGCACGATGGCCGAGCCCACGATGACTCCGTCGGCGAGCCGGCCGACGGCGGCGGCCTGCTCCGGCGTGCCGATGCCGAACCCGACGCACACGGGCTTGGTGGTGATGCCGCGAAGCCGTCGCAGGCGCTGGAGGAGGTCGGGCGGCAGCTCCGTCCGCGCGCCGGTGACTCCCGTGAGGGAGATCATGTAGATGAAACCGCTGCTGGCGCGCGCGATCTTCCGCATGCGCGCAGTCGGCGAGGTGGGCGCCACCAGGTGGATCAGATCAAGCCCAGCCGGGCGGGCCTCGGCCTGGAGGGGGCCGGCCTCCTCGGGCGGCAGGTCGGCCACGATCACGCCGTCCACGCCGACCTCCACGGCCGTCTGGCAGAAAGGCTTGAGCCCGAAGGCGAGAAGGGGGTTGTAGTAGGTGAGGAAGACGAGCGGCACCGAGACCTCGGCCCGGAGTTCCCGCACCAGCTCGAGCACCCGCGGCAGCGTCACCCCGGCTCGGAGCGCCCGCTGCGTCGCGCGCTGGATCACCGGTCCGTCGGCCAGCGGGTCCGAGAAGGGAATGCCCAGCTCGATGACGTCGGCTCCCTGGCGCGCGGCCTCGGCCACGAGCTCGGCCGTGAGCGCCAGCGATGGGTCGCCCGCGGTGAAGTACGGGATCAGGGCGGGCTCGCCGCGCGAACGGAGCCTCTCGAAGGTGGCCTGCAGTCTGCTCATCTATCTCGCTTGAACGTGGATGACATCGCGCTGCGGTTGGGCCTCTTCGCGCCTGCGGCGCTCATCGGGATGCCGGGTCCGTCCCGTCGCTGCGCGTGCTGCCGAGCGCGGTGGAGACGGTGTGGACGTCCTTGTCCCCGCGTCCCGACAGCCCGACCACGATCGTCTCGCGCTTCTTCATCTCCCGGGCGGCGCGCATGGCGTAGGCCACGGCGTGCGCCGACTCCAGCGCGGGCATGAGCCCTTCCAGCCTTGCCAGGGTCCGGAAGGCGTCGAGGGCTTCCTCGTCGGTGACGGAAGCGTACCGGAAGCGGCCGAGGTCCCGGTAATAGGCGTGCTCGGGTCCCACCCCGGGGTAGTCGAGCCCCGCCGAGATCGAGTGGGCCTCGGCCACCTGCCCGTCGTCGTTCTGGAGGACGTAGCTCATGCTTCCGTGGAGCACCCCCACGGCGCCGGCGCCGAGGGAAGCCCCGTGCTTGCCACTCGCCAGGCCGTGGCCGCCCGCCTCCACGCCAACGATCCGGACGTCGCGATCGGTGATGAACGGCCAGAACAGCCCGATGGCGTTGGAGCCGCCGCCCACGCAGGCGACCACCAGGTCCGGGAGCCGCCCCGTGAGCCGGCGCGCCTGGGCGCGCGCCTCCTCGCCGATCACCCTGTGGAAATCGCGCACCATCATCGGGTACGGGTGCGGGCCCATGGCCGAGCCGAGGAGATAGTAGGTGGTCCGGACATTGGTCACCCAGTCCCGGAGCGCCTCGTTCACGGCATCCTTGAGCGTGCGGGAGCCCGACTCCACGGGGATCACCGTCGCCCCGAGCAGCCGCATGCGGAAGACGTTGAGCGCCTGGCGCTCCACGTCCACGCTGCCCATGTAGACCTCGCAGGGGAGCCCGAAGAGCGCGGCCGCTGTGGCCGAGGCCACGCCATGCTGACCGGCGCCGGTTTCGGCGATGATCCGCTTCTTCCGCATCCGGGTGGCCAGGAGCGCCTGCCCCAGCACGTTGTTGATCTTGTGGGCGCCGGTGTGGCAGAGGTCCTCGCGCTTGAGAAAGATGCGCGCCCCCCCGCAGCTCCGTGTCAGCCGCTCGGCGAAGTAGAGCGGCGTGGGGCGGCCCGCGTAGTGGGTGAGCAGGTCCCGGAGCCGGCGCAGGAAGCTGGCATCGGCGCGGGCGGCCCCGTATGCCCGCTCGAGATCCATGAGCGGCGCCATGAGCGTCTCCGGCACGAAGCGCCCGCCGAAGCGGCCGAAGTGGCCGGTGGCGTCCGGAAGCGCGGAGGGGTTCACGCGGCGGACCTGGCGGCGGCGATGAAGCGGCGCACCTTGTCGGGGTCCTTCAGGCCCGGCCGCGCCTCGACGCCGGAGTTCACGTCCACGGCATACGGGGCAGCGACGCGCACGGCCTCGCCGACATTGTCGGCCGTGAGCCCGCCCGAGAGGATGATGCGCCAGCCGGCCTCGCGCGACTGCCGCGCCAGCGCCCACGAGATCGGGGCGCGCGCCGCCCCCTCGCTCCAGCGCGCCGGCGAGTCCAGGAGGAAGGCCGAGACGCGGTAGCGCGCCATCCGCCCGAGGGCCTCCGGGCCCTCCACCTTGATGGTCTTGATGGTCGGCAGCCGGTAGCCGCCGAGGTCCTCGGGGGCCTCGTCGCCATGGAACTGCAGCGCCCGGAGCCCGCACTCCTCGGCCACCGCCTTGACCTGGCCGGGGGCGTGGTCCCAGAAGACGCCCACCGGCGTGACGAAGGGCGGGAGCCCGGCGATGACGGCGGCGGCCTGCGCCGGGGTGACCTGGCGCGGCGTCCCTTCCACGAAGATGAAGCCGAGGGCGTCGGCCCCGGCCTCCCAGCAGAGCCGGGCGTCCTCAGCGGTCGTGATCCCGCAGATCTTGACCCGGACCATGGCGCTCACGAGCCCCGGAGCGTCAGCTCGCGAACCTTCGTCGGGATGTCCCCGGCCGTCACGAGCGCCTCGCCCACGAGCACCGCCTGCGCCCCGGCGGCCACCACGCGCTGGACGTCCTCGCCGGTGACGATCCCGCTCTCGCTGACGGCGATACAACCCGGAGGCACCATTGCCAGGAGCGCGAGCGAGGGCGCGAGGCTCGTCTCCAGCGTCTGCAGATCCCGGTTGTTGACGCCGACGACCCGCGCGCCCACGGCCAGCGCCTCCTCGACCTCCGTTGCCGTGTGGGCCTCCACGAGCGTGCCGAGCCCGACGCCCTTGGCCGCCTGGAACAGCTCCCGGAGAGCGCCGCCTCCCAGGGCGGCCACGATCAGGAGTACGGCGTCGGCGCCGGCCGCTCGCGACTCCCAGAGCTGGTACTCGTCCACGATGAACTCCTTGCGGAGCACGGGCAACGCGACCGCGCCGCGGACCGCGGCGAGATCGCCGAGCGTTCCGTGAAAGTACTTCTCGTCGGTGAGGACCGAGAGCGCTGCGGCCCCAGCCGCGGCATAGGCCCGCGCCTGGGCGGCGGGATCGAGGGCGGCGCGGAGCAGTCCCCGGGACGGGGAGGCCCGCTTCACCTCCGCGATGAGCCTGACCCGCTCGCCCGCTGCCGGGCGGAGCGCCCCCTCGAAGTCCGCGGCGGCGGGGAGCGCGCGGCTGGCCGCCTCCAGCGCGCTCAGGGGGCGGGCGGCGCGGCGCCCGGCCACTTCGGCGCGCTTGTGGGAGAGGATCTCATCCAGGATGCCCATGCGGCGGGCCCCGCTCTCAGTAGTCCCCGCGCAGGCCCCGCTCCCGGGAGGCATTGAGGTCGATGCGGGCCATCTGCTCCAGCACGTACTCGCGGATGGTCCGGGGCGCCGGCAGGTCGCGCACGAGGCGGCCGGCAGTGATGAGGGGCTTGAGCAGGGCCTCGGCTTGGCCGCCGTCGGCGGCCACCGGCGCAGGCTTGTGGGCGGGGAGGACGACGTTGTCGACGGCGCCGGGCAGGCGCCACACCTGCTTGGCGCCCGAGCGCTTGCCGCGCTTGGCCATGGGCCGGCCCTCGATCTCCATGATGTCGAGCGCGAACGAGAGCACGGGGGCGTTGGCGATGGCGGTGCCGACCCCGTAGCCGTCCACCAGCGGGTTGAGCCTGAGGATCTCGTACTCGTCGATCCCGCCAGAGGCGAGGATCCTGACGTGCTCGAAGCCGCGGAAGTCCAGCTCCCAGCGCACCTCCTCGAGGATCCGGTAGAAGTCCCCGCGCCGCGAGGACGGGGTGTCGAGCCTCACGGCGTAGAGGTCCCGGCCCAGGGCCTCGGCGACGCGGATGGCCTCGAACTTCTCGTCCTGCAGCGTGTCGATGAGGGCGACGCGGCGCACCTTGGGGTCCACCACCTCGTGGAAGGCCCGGAGCGCCTCCACGGTGTCGCCGAACATCAGCACGAGGGCATGCGGGATGGTCCCCATGGGATCGGCGTCGATCAGCTCGGCGGCCCGGGTGACGGCGACGCCGTCGCAGCCGCCGACGAAGGCGTTGCGCTCGATCATGGGAGCCAGCGCCGGGTGCATGCGCCGGGCGCCGAAGGAGATCACCTGGCGCTCCCCGGCGGCGCGCTTGCAGCGGGCGGCCTTGGTCGCGATGCCCGAGGCCTGGCAGAGGAAGCCCAGCAGCGCCGTCTCATACTCGGCCCAGCCGGTGTAGGTCCCCTCGACGACGAGGACCGGCTCGTAGGGGGTGAAGATGGTCCCCTCGTCCATGGCCCACACGTTCACGGGGAGGCCCTCGAGCAGCGTGGCCGCCTCCTCGATCCCGGCGAGGATGCCAAAGGCCCAGTCGGCCTGGGGGAAGCTCTTCAGCCGGACCTCGGCCTTGACCCGCTTGTTGAGGTCCTTGGACTTCAGGATCTGCACCGTCCTCGCGAAGTAGACGTCCGAGATATGCCCGGTCTTGATGTCGGCTTCGGAGGCGACGTGAAAGGCCCGATTGGGGTGGTTTGGCATATGTGCCCGAAGCCCGCTTGGCGGCAAGCCGTTCAGGTGCGCGGATTCTCCCAGAATCCCCCCGGGAAGTCAATCGAGCGGCGGGTCATCCCGGCCGCAAGTCCCCGTCACAGCGCCAGAATCCGCCGGGCCACGGGCCTCGCCGGCCGGATGCGGAGCAACTCCACAGGTTAGAGGTCGAGGCCCTTGAGGTACCCCCGGAAGGCATCCGCCAGGTCCGGCCTCGACAGGGCGAACTCCACCGTCGCCTTGAGGAAGCCGAGCCTCTCGCCGATGTCGTAGCGCTTGCCCTCGAACTCGACGGCGTAGATGGGGCGCCGGGCCCGGAGCGTCCGCAGGCCGTTGGTGAGCTGGATCTCGCCCCGGCTGTCAGCGGGGGTCTCGGCCAGGATGGCGAACAGGTCCGGGGTGAGGACGTACCGGCCGATGATGGCGAGGTCGGAGGGGGCCTCCGCCGGGGCGGGCTTCTCGACCAGGTCCTGCACTTCGAAGACGTTGCCGCCGAGAGCCCGGGGGGCGATGACTCCGTAGCGGCCGATCTCCTCGCGGGGCACTCGCATGACGGCCAGCACGGGGCCGTCGTGCACCTCGTAGACGTCCAGGAGCTGGCGCATGCAGGGCACCGCGGCCACGATGATGTCGTCCCCCAGAAAGACGCCGAAGGGCTCCTGGCCCACCAGCGGCTGCGCGCACAGGATGGCGTGGCCGAGTCCCAGCGGCTCCTTCTGGCGAACGTAGGAGACGGTCGCCAGCTCCGAGATGCTCCGGATCTGCGCCAGCTCGTCCAGCTTGCCACGGTCCTGAAGGTAGTACTCGAGCTCGAAGGCGGCGTCGAAGTGATCCTCGATGGCGCGCTTGTTCCGGCCGGTGATGAGGATGATGTCCGCGAGCCCGGAGGCCACCGCCTCCTCGACCACGTACTGGATGGTGGGCTTGTCCACGAGCGGCAGCATCTCCTTGGGCTGCGCCTTGGTGACCGGCAGGAAGCGGGTGCCGAGCCCCGCAGCCGGGAACACCGCCTTGCGAACCTTGATCGGGCTCGTCGCCATGAGTCTCTCCCGGAAAGGATCGTCGCCGGCCGCGTCAGGCGCCGGGCTTGTCCGCTCGAAGGTACACGACTCGCTGGGCGGACGGCACCGGGATGCCTTCGAGGTCGAAGGTCTCCTTGATGCGGCGCCGCAGCTCCATCTCGGCGTCCGCGCGCTTGTCCGCCCGCACCTTGACCATCAGCCGCAGGCCCAGCTCCCCGTCACCGAAGCGGACGATGCCCTGTGCCTGCGGCGCCTCGAGCGCGAGCCCGGTCTCCTCCCCCCACTGCCGGGCCGTGCGCTCGAGTACGTCCAGCGCGCGCCTCACGTCGACGTCGTAGGCCACGCTGACGTCCAGCACCGCGCGCGCCCACCCCCGGTTGTAGTTGGCGAACTGGGTGAGCTCGCCATTGGGGATCACGCGCTCGGCGCCGTTGAGCATGCGGAGCTTGGTGACGCGCAGCCCGATGGACTCCACCGTCCCCACATGCGGGCCCACCTCGATGACGTCCCCCACGCCGATGAGCCCTTCGAAGAGGATGAAGAAACCCGTGATCACGTCCTTGATGAGACTCTGTGCCCCGAGCCCCACCGCCAGCCCGAGCACGCCGGCCGAGACCAGGAGCGCGCGGACGTCCACGCCGATCTCCCGGAGCGTGATCATGAGGGCCACGAAGGTCAGCACGTAGCGGATCACGCTCTTCATGAGCGGTCCCAGGGTCCGCGCGCGCTGCACCTTGGCGGGATAGTCGGAGGCGCCCTCGAACGGCCTGAGCAGCCGGTCGACGAGCCGGGAGCCTGCCCGGTACCCCGCGAGCGCCAGCCCGATGGTGGCGAGGACGACGAGGATCCGGGAGACGACCACCACGAGAGGCCACTCGATGCTCGCGAGGCGGCCGAGGAGGGCCGCCAGGGCCTCGGCGAAGGTGTCCATGGGCGTCGTGGCTGGCGGGATCAGGAGACCTCGCCCGGAGGCCTCATTCGGGGGGGGGTCCGCACCTGGATGCCGAGCTTCTTGACCCGGTACCAGAGGCTGCGCTCGGAGATGTTGAGGAGCTTGGCGGCGCGGGCCTGGACGCCGCCTGACTGGCGCAGCGCGTCGAGGATCATGCGGCGCTCCCACTCCGCGAGCACCTCGTCGAGCGAGCCGGAGAGCGACGGGACGGCCGCGGCATCGGGGGGCGCGGTCACGCTCTGCTGGATGGCCGGTGGCAGATGCTCCGGGAGGATGACGCCGTCGGAGAGCACCATGGCGCCTTCCAGCACGTGCTGTAGCTCGCGGACATTGCCGGGCCAGTGGTAGGTCCAGAGACACCGGAGCGCCTCGGTGGAGACGGTGGCCGGCAGCCGCGCCAGCCGGCGCGCCGCGCGCTGCAGGAGATGGGTGACCAGGTCCGGCAGGTCGTCGATCCGCTCGCGCAACGCGGGGATGTGCAGGCGGACGCCCTGCAGACGGTAGAAGAGGTCGGCGCGGAACTTCCCCTCCGCGACCAGGCTGTCGAGGTTCTGGTGGGTGGCGGCGATGACCCGAACATCCACGCTGATGGGCCTGGTGCCGCCCACGCGCTCGATCTCCCGCTCCTGCAGCGCCCGGAGGATCTTCACCTGCATGGCGGGGGGCATGTCGCCGATCTCGTCGAGGAAGAGCTTGCCCGAGCGGGCCAGCTCGAAGCGGCCGGGCTTGGAGCGCACGGCGCCCGTGAAGGCGCCCCGCTCGTGGCCGAACAGCTCGGACTCGAGCAGCCCCTCCGGGATCGCCGCGCAGTTCACCGGGATGAGCGGCCCCTCCTTCCGGGTGCTCAGCCGGTGGATGGCGCGGGCCAGCACCTCCTTGCCCGTCCCGCTCTCGCCCTCGACAAGGATGGTGACGTCGGTGGGCGCCACCCGCTGCGCCATCTCGATCACCCGCCGCAGCGCCTGGCTGCGCCCGATCAGCTCCTCGAAGCCGCTCCCCTGCGCCGCCTGCAGCGCCCTGACCTGCTGCTGGAGACGCCGCCGCTCCAGCGCGCGGGCGACCACCACCTGGAACTCCACCATCTTGAGGGGCTTGGTGAAGAAGTCGTAGGCGCCGCGCGTGATGGCCTCGGTGGCGATCTCCCGTGTGCCGTGCGCGGTCATCACGATGATGGGAGTGTCCGGGGCCAGGTCCCGGCATCGCGGGATGGCGTCGAGCCCGTCCATGTCCGGGAGCTTCACGTCAAGGAGGATCAAGTCCCACGCCGAGGCCTTGAGCTTGTCGAGGAGGGCGCCCGCCGTGGCCGCCACCTCGACCTCGTAGTCCTTCCGGATCAAGGCCTCGCGCAGGACGAAGCCCAGGTCCTCGTCGTCCTCGGCGATCAGGATTCGCTCGGCCATCTCTCGCTCAGCCTCGCGCGGCCGCCACCACCGGGGCGGTGGTGGACAGCTCGACGATGAACGTGGTCTCCGACACGCCGTCACTCTCCACTCTGAGGCTCCCCCGGTGGGCGTCCACGATCTGCCTGGCGATGGCCAGCCCGAGACCCGTCCCCCGGGACTTCGTCGTGAAGAAGGGCTGGAAGATGCGCTCCCGGACCTCGGCCGGGATGCCCGACCCTGTGTTCCGCACCGAGACGCGGACGCGGTCACGGCTACCGGGTCCCACCGTGACCTCCACGGTACCATCCCGCGGCGTGGCCTCGAGCGCATTCTTGATCAGGTTGGCGAACACCTCGCTGAGACGGAAGGCGTCCCCCACGGCGGCGGGCACGGAGCCCGGCGGCCGCGCCAGGCGAAGGCGCGGATCGCCGGGCAGCATGCCGACGACATCGTCCAGCAGCTCGGGCAGAGGCACGGGCTGCCAGTCCTCCGGTTCCGGATGGCTCAGGGTCAGGAGGTTCTCGACCAGGTGGTTCTGCCGGTCCACGGCCTGGAGCAGCCGCTCCATGTACTCGCGCCGCGAGTCCGAGGGGGGCAGGTCGGCCTGCAGGAGCTCGACGAGGCCGCGGATGGTCGCCAGGGGGGTGCGGATCTCGTGCGCCACGCGCGCGGCCATCCCCCCGAGGAAGGCGAGCTGGTCCGCCCGCCGGATCTCCTCCCGGATCCGCTGCTTCTCCGTGGCGTCCCGGAAGAGCAGGACCAGCGCCGTCGAGTCGCGCCCCCACTCGCGGTGCTGCGCCGTGATCTCGAGCAGGAGCTCGCGCCCCTTCGCCGTCGTGGCCGTCACCTCGCTCATGTGCACCGAGCGCTCGCCGACCGTGGCGTCGTCGAGGAGCCGCGCCAGGGGATCATTGCCCTTGAGGGCCGGCAAGGGACCCTGGCTGGACAGCAGGGGCAGTCCGCGGAACGACTCGAGCGACAGCTCCAGCAGCACCTCGGCGGCGGTGTTGAACGACAGCAGCTCGCCCGCGGGCCCCAGGAGGAGCATGCCCTCGGGCAGCCGGGTGAGGATGTCGCTGTCCCGGACGAAGCGATCCATGGACAGCGTGAGCCGGCCCACCGCCTCGTCCAGCGCGCCGATCTCGTCGGTGGCGCGCGACGGGGCGGCCCCGGCCGTCTGCGGGGAGAGCGCCTCTGCCTTCCGGGCGATGCCGCGGATGCGGCCGGCCACCCGCAGGCCGACCACGAGCCCGGCCACGGCCGCGGCAGCCCCCGCCAGCGCCGCGCCCGAGAAGAGAAGCACGGTCGCGCGGGCCGCCTCCTGTCCGCCCAGCTCGGTGATGAACGGCCGGGCGAGGTAGAGGAGGACGAGACCGCTCGCCGTGGCCGCGACGGCCATGAGGAGCGAGAAGACGACGTAGAGCCTGACCGATACGCGGTAGGGCGGAACCCGCTGGGGCATCGCGGCGGCGCTGCGGGTTACTTGATGCTGCCCTTGAGCGCCTGACCCAGAGTGAAGATCGGGAGGTAGAGCGCGAAAATGATGCTCCCGGCGATGGCCCCCATGATCACGATCATGATGGGCTCGATGAGCGTGGACAGGGTGGCCACGGCACTGTCCACCTGCTGCTCGTAGTAGAGCGCGGCCTTGGCCAGCATGGCCGGCAGCGTGCCGCTCTCCTCGCCGGTGGCCACGAGCTGGGTGACCATGCTCGGGAACTCGCCCGTCTGGCGCAGCGTCTCGGCGATGGTGCCGCCGTCCCGCATCCGCTGGGTGGCCGCCGCCATGGCCTCCTCGACGACCTGGTTGCCCGCGACGTGCGACACCGTCTCCATGGCCTCGATGAGCGGGATGCCGCTGTTGAGCAGCCCGCTGCGCGTGCGGCAGACCCGCGCCATGATCGCCTTGCGGATGAGCGAGCCGAAGAGCGGCATCTTGAGCTTGAGGCGGTCGAAGGTCCGGCGCCCGACCTCCGTCTGCAGGGCCGCGAAGACACCGATCACCACGAGCAGGAGGGCCACCAGGACCGTCAGCGTCGAGTCGCGCACCGCGTTGCTGAACGTGATGAGCAGGCGGGTCGGCGCCGGCAGCGTGGCGTTGGCGCGCGCGTAGACCCCCTGGAAGATCGGCACGATCTTCACGACCATGACGAAGACGACGAGGAGGGCGACGGTCAGGATCACGATCGGATAGGCGATGGCGCCCTTGACCTTGCGGCGGAGGTTGGCCGTCTTCTCCAGGTAGACGGTGAGCGTGTCGAGCACCGTCGGCAGGGAGCCCGAGAGCTCCCCGGCCCGGATCACGGCGACGTAGAGCCGGTCGAAGACGTGCGGGTGCGCCCGCAGCGCGTCGGCGAACCCGGTGCCGCCCGTGATGGCGTCGCGGACCTCCTCCAGCACCTTCCGGAAGTTCTTGTTCGTCGTCTCGGCCGCCAGGGCGGTGAGGACCCGGACCAGGTGAAGCCCGCCGGAGAGCATGGCCGCCAGCTGGCCGGTGAACAGCACCATCGTGGCCAGGTTCACGCCGCCCGACACGCGTCGCCACAGCTGTCGCGCCGCGTCCACGGATGGCTGGAGCGTCAGGCCGGCGCCGAGGCCCGTAAGGCCGAGCCCGCCGCCGAGCCGCGCGCCGGTCGGCCGGACCCCCACCACCAGCTGCCCCTGCTCCTTCAGGCGGGCGATCACGTCGCCCTGGGTGTCGGCCTCGGCCCGCCCCCGCGTCACGCCCCCCCGGCGATCCGCGACCTCGTACTCGAAGAACGGCACGGGCTCAGTCCTGGTCGGCGACGACGGCCATGACTTCCTCCAGGGTCGTCATCCCCTCGACCGCGCGCCGGAACCCGGCCTGCCTGAGCGTCACCATGCCGTTGTCGACGGCGTACTTCCGGATCATGTCCCCGTCGGCGCCGTCGATCACCATCCGGCGCACGTTTGCGTTGACCCAGAAGACCTCGTAGAGCGCCAGGCGGCCCCGGTAGCCCAGGTTCCGGCACTCCTTGCATCCCCGGCCCCGGTACAGCATCTCGGGCGCCGGCTCGGGGGCGAACAGGCTGACCTCCTCGGGCGTGGGCCGGTAGGCCTCCTTGCAGTGCTTGCAGATCTTCCTCACGAGCCGCTGCGCGGCCGCCACGTTGACGGCGGTGGCGACCAGGAACGGCTCGACGCCGATGTTGATCAGCCGCACGAGCGTGGACACGGAGTCGTTGGTGTGCAGCGTCGAGAGGACGAGGTGGCCCGTGAGCGCGGCGCGGACGGCGATCTGCCCCGTCTCGGCGTCCCGGATCTCGCCGACCATGATGATGTCGGGGTCCTGGCGGAGGATGGACCGGAGCGCGCGCGCGAAGTCGAAGCCGATCTCGGACTTGACCTGCACCTGCTGGATGCCCGGCTGGCGGTACTCGACGGGGTCCTCGACGGTGACGATGTTCTTCCGCGGCGACTTGATCGCCTTGATCGCCGTGTGCAGCGTCGTGGACTTGCCGCTGCCGGTGGGCCCCGTCAGGAGCACCATGCCCCACGGCCGGAGGATGCCCTTCATGAACGACTCGAGCTGGTCGGGGGCGAAGCCCAGGCTCTCCAGCGTGTAGCTGGTGACGACGGCTTCCTTCTCGAGGAGCCGCAGCACCACCTTCTCGCCCCAGATCGTCGGCAGCGTGGAGACGCGGAAGTCGATCTCCTTGCCGTGGATGCGCGAGGCGAAGCTGCCGTCCTGCGGGAGCCGGCGCTCGGCGATGTCCAGCCGGGAGATGATCTTCAGCCGCGAGACCACGGCCAGGTGCAGCGAGCGCGGCACCTCGAGGAGATCGAAGAGCAGGCCGTCGATGCGGTAACGGACCCGCGTACGGTCCTCGTGGGGCTCCACGTGGATGTCGGAGGCGTGGTCCTCGGCCGCCCGGCCCAGGAGGTAGTTCACGACCTTGACGACGGGGGGATCGTCGGCCTGGGTCCGCAGCTGCTTGACGTCCACCGCCTCCTCGGCGGTGGGAGCCAGGCCGACGCTCAAGCCCAGGTCCTGGCGGAGGGCCTCGTCGATGCCCTCCGTGGAGATCACCTTTCGGTAGCACTTGTCGATGGCTTCCTGGATGGCGCCGCCGGGGCCGATGCGGAAGTCCACGTCGAGCCCCGTGGCGCGCCGGAGGTCGTCGAGAGCGACGACGTTCAGCGGGTCCGCGGTGGCGACGATGAGCCGCCGGCCATGCCGCTCGGCGGCGATGATGCGGTGCTGGCGCGCCACCTCTTCCGGCACGAGCTTGACCACGTCGAGGTCCAGCGCGGCCAGCTCCTGGCGGGTGATGGGCTCCTTCCGGAACTGCGCGCCCAGGTACTTGAGCAGGACCTCCTCATCGATGAGCTTCATCTCGATGAGGACCTGGCCCAGGCGGTCCTTCACCTTGCGCTGGCGATCCAGGGCGGAGGCGAGCTGCTCGTCGGTCAGGATGCCGTCCTGGACGAGCATCTGGCCCAGCGGCACCCAGCCCCAGCGCTCTGTCGGCTGGGTCATTCGCGACCCTTCCGGCTGCTGATCTCCACGAGCCGCCGGCGCACGTCGGCACGGGCGGGATGGTCTTCGGTGCTGAGCGCGAGGAAGACCCTGTAGTGGTCCGCCGCCTCCCGGGGCTTCCCCTGTCGGTCGAGGGCGACGCCGAGGTTCCGCTCGGCCTCGGCATGGGTGGGCTGCAGCCGCACGGCGCGACGGAAGGCCTCCACGCCGGCCGCCACCTCTCCGGTACGGACCAGCGCCACCCCGAGGCCGTTCCAGGCGTCGGGATCGGCCGGCGCCAGCTTGGTGGCCTGCCTCAGGAGCCCCGCGGCCTCGCCGAAGGCGCCGCGCTCCGCGGCTTCGGTCCCCCGGGTCAGCAAGGCTCGCAACCGCTCATCCGCCTCGGAGCGAGAGGATTCCGCCTGGACAACCGGCTGTGGGGAGGGCGCCCGAGCGGCGACCGGCGCCGGGGCTGGGCGGGGTCGCGCGTAAATGGCCAACCCGATGGCTGTCATCCCTCCTAGGATAACCAAAGGGGCGCCCATCCGCCACTTCCGTCGGCGGGCGGTCGGAGGGGCCAGGTTCGGGATCCCGCCGAGGCCGCGGGGCCGGGAGCGGCCGCGATCCAGCCCCGACAGGATGTCCGCCAGCCTGCTCACGGACGCGGGGTTTCGGTGATGGTGGGGCTGAAGCGGCCGGCGATGACCCGGGAGAGGGCCAGCGTGGTCCGCGGCCCGACGATCCCGTCCTCCTTCAGGCCGGTGGCGCGCTGGAAGCGGCGTACCGCCAGCTGGAACCGGTCGCTGTTCCCGGCGGGCAGGGGGGGGCTCAGGTGGCCGAGCTTCTGCAAGCGCAGCGCCAGCGTGGCCACCACCGTCGGCGTCAGCTCCTGGTTCGGGTCGGTCGGGAGCAGGTCGATATTCCTCCAGATGATCCATGCCTCGTGGTTCCAGGCCGCCTCGAGGCTGTCGAGCGCCAGGCGCGCCTCGTCGCCCCGCGGCGTGGCCAGGACAGCCGCGTCTCCCTCGATGCGCCGCAGGAGCAGCGGGCGCGCGCCCTCACCAGAGCCGACCCGCACGAGCGCGGGCAACCCGATCGCGCGCAGCTCGGCAAGTGTCGTCTCGGACAGGAGTGTCACCGAGAGCTGGTAGCGCGCGGCGATGGCAGCCATGTCCGGGATACGGGCGGCGTCCATGGGCCAGGCGGCCACGACGCCGTCGGACAGATCCTCGTTGACGCCCCAGAGCCTCAGCGCCTGCACGAGCAGGCTCGTCATCCCGTCCAGCCGAAAGGCGCCGCGCTCGCCGCGCGCCGCCGGCGGCGGCTGGGCGGCGGGGGGCGCTGTGGGAGGCAGCGGCGCCGCCACTGGCGGGCGCCAGGCGGCCGCCGGGAGATCGGACCGCCCAGGGAACTGGAGGAGCGGAGGCGCCCAGCCCGTCCAGTACCCGACGGCCGCGCCGCCGAGCAGCACGGCCGCCAGCACGCCGGCGGCCACGGCGGCGCGACCCCAGCCCCATGAGGCCCTCGCCGCCCTCGCGCCGCGCCGCCGGCCCCGGCTCTCGCCCTCCAGGTTCTTGACGGCGGCCCTGACGAGCGCTGGCGTGATCTCGCGCGCGCGCGCGCTGTAGGCGGCCATGAGCGCCCGGTCGCAGACCATGTTGATCACGCGGGGAATGCCCCGGCTGTGGGCGTAGATCCGCGCCATGGCGGACCGCGTGAAGGGCAGGGCGCCGGGCAGGCCGGCGATGCGCATCCGGTGCTCGACGTAGCGGAACGTGTCCTTCCTGGACAGGGGCTTGAGGTAGCAGCGGATGCCGATGCGCTGATCGAGCTGGCGCAGCTCCCGTTGCTTGAGCTTCTCCTCGAGCTCGGGCTGCCCCGAGAGCACGATCTGCAGCAGCTTCCGGGTGGCGGTTTCCAGCGTGGAGAGGATCCGGATCTGCTCGAGGGCCTCGACGCTCATCTGCTGGGCCTCGTCGAGGATGACGACCACGGTCTTGCCCTCGCCCCCCGCGGCGAGCAGGTACTGGGAGAGCGCCGTCATCAGCTCGCCCTTCGTGCTGCCGCGGCGCTCGATCCCCAGGTCGTCCAGGATGGTCCCGACCAGCTCGATGTCGGAGAGGTGCGGGTTGAGGACCAGCGCGCTCTGGACGTCCCTGGGGATCTCCTTGAGGAGGGCGCGGCAGAGCGTGGTCTTGCCCGTTCCCACCTCCCCGATGAGCGCCATGAGGCCCTTCTGGCTCGTGATCCCGTAGAGCAGCGTCCCCAGGATCTCGTGGTGCCCCTTGGAGCGGAGCAGGAAGCGGGGATCGGGCGTGAGGACGAACGGGGCGTCCTCGAGACTGAAGAACGCCTCGTACACGCGGGGTTACCTCTTCGCGGCGCCGTCTGGTCTCTTGACGACGGTGGGCGTGAGGATCACGATCAGCTCCTCGCCGTCCGTGCTGGTCTCGCGCTTCTTGAAGAGCCAGCCCAGGATGGGGATATTCCCCAGCAGCGGCACCCCGCGGAGCGTCTTCTCCGCGTTCTCCTTCACGACGCCGCCGATCACGAGCCGCTCGCCCTCGGTCACGACCACCTCCGTGATCGCCTTGCGCTTGAAGATGGCCGGGTTGTCCGCCGTGGCCCGGACCGCCGAGGCCGAGAAGCTCGGCTCGTCGTTCTGGACGATGACCTTCATCCGGATCTTGGTCACGCTGCCCTCGTAGATGACGTTCGGAGTCACCGTCAGCTCGAGGAGGGCGTCCTTGAACTGCACCTGGGTGCCCTGCTGCGAGGTGCTCGTGAAGGGCACCTCGAAGCCGCGCGACATCACGGCCTTGGCGTTCTCGACGGTCACGATCTTCGGCTCGGAGAGCGAGCGCGCCTTGCCCTGGGTCTCCAGCGCCTGGATGGCGAGGTTCAGGTTGAAATCGCTGGCGACGATGCCGAAGAGGAGCCCCAGCGCCGGGTTGGCCGCCGTGATGGGCAGGTTGATCAGATTGCCCCCCACGGGGAAGCCCGTCGTGGGCGAGATGGGCAGGAGGGTGTTGCCGGGACCGAGGAAGTTCGGGTTCTGGCTATAGGTCCCGAGCACGGCCGTGCCGCCGGTGGGGGGCGTGGGGATCTGGCTGCTGCTCCCCTGGGTCACGTTCGACTGGGAGTACCCCTGGCCGATCAGCGCCGGGTCCCTCGGGTGCCGCGGCTGGCCGATCGCCGCCCCGCCCCACGCGATGCCGATCTGCTCGAGGGCACTCTGGGTGGTGATCACCATCTGCGCGGCGATCTGCACCTGGGGCAGCGGGATGTCGAGGGACTCCTTGATCAGCTTCACGATCCGGTTGAGGTCGTTCTCGTAGAAACGGATGAAGATCGTGTTGGTCGGCTTGTAGGCCCTGACGGTGAGCCCCTTGGCGAGCGCCTCGGGGGGTGGCAGGGGGGCCTGGGCGGGCATCGTCGGCGGGGCGGCGGGCTGCGCCGGGATGTTCACGGGTGGGGGCGGCGCGTAGATCTGCGGCTGGAGCGTCGGGACCAGCTCACCCCCGGGTGGTAGCCCCAGGATCCCCGAGATGGTCCTGGCCACCTCCTCGGCGTCCGCGTAGGAGAGCCGGATCGTCATCTCCTTGACGGGCCCCCGCGCCCTGAGCTGCTCGAACTCCTCTTCCTTCTGCCTGGCCTCGAGGATCTTCTGCCGGGTCTCGGCCTCGAGCCGGGTGCGGTCGTCCTGCGCCTTCTGCCGCTCCTCGGCCTCCTGCTTGAGCCGGGTGACGGTGCTCACCCGCAGCACGCCCTGCGCCGCCACGCACTGCAGGTTGGCGGAGTCGATGATGACCTGGAAGACGTCGCGCGCCGGGACCTGGTAGAAGTCGAGCGTCACCGTCCCCTTGACCTCGTCGGTGACCACCAGGTTGACCCGGTACTGCTGCGACAGCAGGCGGAGCGTCGTCTGCACGTTGGCGTCGCGCAGGTTCAGCGTGATGGGCTCGGCGGGGAGCCTGTCGTGACAGCTCTCCTGGGCCGGCGCCGGCCCCGACAGGGACAGGACGAAGACTGCCAAGCCGAGCAGCGCGCACGGGACCCGCATCCAGGACACCATGTTCTCTCTCACCTCCTGAGCCCCGCCGGCGGGGCCTGAGCCAGCCCCGGCAGGGAGATGGTCCGTGTTCCCCCGGCGGGCTCCCGGAGTACCACCGTCTCCTCCGTGATCCGCTCCACGCGGTGCCCGGCGATGCCGTCGCCGACCTTGACGATCTGGTTGTTGACGATGGCGAGAAAGCCGCCTGGGAAGCCCACGATCCCCTTGAGCTCCATCACGACCTTGGGCGTCTCGGCACGCGGAGCGGCGGGCGCACCAGGCGCGGTGCCGGCCGGGGTCCGGCCTGCGGCGACGGGCCGGCGACTGGCCACCGGCGGCGCCGGGGCCCCTGGGGCCGCCGCCGTGGCGCCGAAGGTGAACGGATCGCGGGACTGCGCGACGCCGGCCGCCGGGGTCGGCAAGGGCAATGCCAGCGCGGGCCCGGGGGGGGCCTGGCCGGCCCCGCTGGCCGCCAGGGCTCGCTCGAGGACCCGCTTGGCCTCCGTGGTGAGCTCGAGCGCCGTCATCCTGAACTTGGCCTCGACCTCGTCGGAGCGGCCGGTGCCAGGAAGCACGTTCTTCGGGACGCTGATCGACATGTCCTCGAGGATGCCCCTCTGGGCCTCCACGCGAGCGGCCAGATCGCGCAGCTCCCGGTAGGGCGCCACCAGCTGGATGGGGTGCCACGACTTGTTGAACTGGGCCGTGGCCTGACGCTCCAGGTTGCCGATGCCGACCACCTTCATGCGCTTCTCGCTCGCCAGCTCGGCGAGCCGGGTGAGGAACGCCGAGGG
Organism: Candidatus Rokuibacteriota bacterium; assembly: GCA_016188005.1. NCBI lineage: Bacteria > Candidatus Rokuibacteriota > Candidatus Rokuibacteriota bacterium. The sequence continues at coordinate 34,717 of JACPIQ010000124.1, forward strand.
GTCGCCACCGGCCGAGCTCCACTGCATCTCCTGCAGGAGCCCGGCGCTGGCGCGCATCTCCCGCACGATCTCCTCCTCCCTGGACCGGATCTCGCCGCTGAGGCGCACCCGCTCCCCGGCCGCGCGGACGCCCTCGGTGGAGAGCGAGCGCCACTTGCCCAGCTCGTAGAACAGGACGAGGGCGAAGACGAGGGCGACGACGACCCAGGCCACCGTCATCGCGCGGTCCTTCACGACGGACGCTCCGCCAGCACGATGCTGATGCTGAGGAACTGGAGCGGGTCGGTCGCCCCGCCGCCGGGAGGCTTGATCTCCCAGCTCCTCAGCTGGAAGCGCCGGCTCACGACCGGGTCGCGCATGAGGCCGGCCATGAACTGGGCGACCTCGAGCAAGGGCGGGCTGCCCGGGCGCAGCGGCGTGATGGCCTCGATGCGGAGCAGGCTCTCGGAGCGCACCTCCTGGGCCGGCTGGCCCGCAGCCGGTGGCGGAGCGACCCGGGCCGACTCGAGGGACTGGATCTTGAGCGTCGGTGGCGTCTGCTGGCTGAAGGCCGTCATGAGCTCGGCCCACCGCACCTGGCGCCTGGCCTCCGCGGCGAGAGCCTGCAGGTTGGTCCGGAGGAGTCCGAGATCCGCGTCGGCGGCCGCCAGGTCCTTCTGGAGCCGGGGGATTGCGGTGAGGTCGGCCGAGAGCCGCCAGTAGGTCGGCAGGATGCCGCCGACCAGGACGAGGAGCAGCACGCCGGCGGCGCCGAGGATGAAGAAGCCGAGTCGTCGCCGCCCCTGCACGCCGACGAACCACTCCTGCCAGGTGACGGCGACCCGGCCGGGGTGCAGAAGATCGACGGCGAACCGTCCGGTCACAGCCCCCTCAGCGCCAGGCCGAAGGCCTGCAGGAACTGAGGCCCGGCCGCCGCCAGGTCGGGGCTCAGGCTTGGGGTCTTCACCTCCACCGCCTTGAAGGGGTCCATCACCTCGAGCGGCGCGCCGAGCCCGAGCCGGTCGGCGACCCAGCGGCCCACATAGGGCAGGTCGACCCAGCCGCCGATCGCGTAGCGGGGGAGACTCTCCCGGTCGTACTCGGTCCGGTAGAATGTGAGCGAGAGCCGGATGTCCTCGGCCATGCGCTCGACGAGCTCACGACACGCCGCTTCCGCGCGGGGCACCTCGGTGACGGGCAGGCTCTGCACGAAGGGCTGGGTCGAGTAGGGCGAGACCTCGAAGGTGACGCGGAGCTGCTCGGTGAACGCTTCGGCGCCCACGTCGAGATAGCGGGCCACCACCGGCCCCTGCTCGCTGAACAGACACAGCACCGAGGTCTGCCGGCCCACGGTGAGCAGCACCAGGAGCTCACCCGGATCGAGTCCTGACAGATGCAGGGCTCCGTTGAGAAGCGCCAGGGGCTCCACGTCGAGGATCCGGACGGTCACAGTGGCCTGCTGAAGCAGCTTCAGCCGGTCGTCGATGAGAGACTTGGGGGCGCTGACGGAGAGGATCTCGCTGGAGGTCCCGTCCTTGGAGCGCCGGAGCACCTGGGCGTCCATGACGGCCTCTCCCGGGGGCAGGAGCCCCAACTCGCGGTGCTGGATCTCGAGCGCCGGGAGGATCTTGGCCGGGGGCAGCGGAGGCAGCGACACCTGGCGGATCACGACCTCGGGGCCGCCGATGGCCGCCACGACGGGTTCGCCGTCGGCCCCGGCCTCCGCGAGGGCAGCGTGGATCGCCCCACTGATCTGCTGGGAGTCGCTCCTGGCCTCCAGCGCGGTCACGCCACGGCCCACCACCACGATCTCCGAGCCCCGGCGCTCGGCCGTGAGAGCCTTGATGGAGCCGCTGCCGACGTCAAGGCCCACCGACCGCTGCTTGCGAAAGAGACTCTTGAGGCTCATTGACCCCTGACGTCACATACGTCACGCATGACCGCCCGAAGTCCGCTCCAACGCACGGACCTCATAACATTCGGGGGCTCTGAATATAGCAACGAACTGCGCTGTAGCAAACGGAAAACTCGGATGCATCGAGCACGATCCTCGCTCCGCCGTCGCTGCGGCGTCGCCGGGAGGAATGGCTCGACGGCGCGAACCGGGCCCCTGCGCCGTCGGGGGTCTACCCTTGGTCCCGGCGCTCGTGGGCTCTGGCGACCGGCAACGGCGGACAGGCCCCGGGAATGGTCCTCCCGGAAATCGCCTCAGTCCTGGCACCGTGCTTGCTAGGATGTGGACTCGGATGCCGCCCCGCCCGGGGGCGGAGGCAGACAGGGCTTGCCCGCGGGTCATGCGGGTGATAATCAAGGCGCGGAACACGTCGACCGACCCCCGATCTCGGGGCGGTGCAGAGGCGCCGGAGGGAAAGGCGGAGTGCAGGGAGTGCTTGGGGGCCTTCGGGCCAGTGTTACCTGGACTTGCCATGCGGATCGGGCCCTGCCTCGGGATGCTCCAATTCCTGGAGGAGCCCCCTCATTTCGAGGCCCCAGGGGCAGTCAGGCGATGGCCCTGACGCGCGGTCAGGCGGGGTTCGCCCTGCTCGAGATCATCGTGACGGCCTTCGTGGTCGGCATCGCCCTGGTCGGCATCGCCCTCATGTTCAGCTTCGGGAATACCTGGGTCGTCGCCAAGGGGGACAACCGGGTGGGGCTGAGCCTGGCCCAGCAGAAGATCGAGCAGCTGAAGGCGATGCCCTTCCAGTGCGTTCCCGTCCCTCCGTTCCCCGCCAGTGGCGCGGGGGGGCCCGGGACCGCGGGCCAGACGTTCTCCCTCAACGGGGTCGTGGTGCCCCTGCCCCAGCAGCCGTGCCCGGCCACGCCCACCTACGTCCAGGTCTACAACGAGCCGACGTGGACCACCGTCACCGCGACCAACGCCCCGGCGCCCTCCGATCGGAACTTCATCCGGCTGACCTGCGTGCAGTTCGTCAGCGAGACGGACTTCTCGCTGCCAGCCTTCGCTGGAAACGCCCTGACGGGGCTGCCCTGCGATCCCTACGTCGACACCTCGACCTCCGCCTCGTGCACGACGCTCGGAGGCAGCTGCGTCACGACGAACGTCAAGCGCATCACGGTCATCGTGCGGCCCACCCAGCAGAGCCAGGCCGATGACCCAGTGGTGCTCCAGGCATGGATCACCCCGTACGGTCGGCTATGAACAACCAGCGCGGCTTCTCGCTCATCGAGTTGACGCTGGCCTCCGTCATCGGGGTGGTTGTCCTGCTAGGGGTGTTCTCCCTGTACCTGGCCACCACCTCCGCCTTCAACCAGTCCAGCTCCCACGCTTATCTCCAGCGCCAGGGCACCCTCGCCGTGGACGCCATCGCCCGCCGGGTGCGGGGGGCCTCGGCGATCGCCCGGAGCTGCACGCCGGCGGCGCCTGGCGGCACCACGGGCCGCGTCGTGGAGATCACGCTCAGCGCCCCGAACCCGGAAGCCGGCGCCTACTGCTACTACGCCGGAAACGGGCTGAACGGTGCCGAGGCGGGGGTCCTCTGCGAGCGCTTCACCCCCTCCGGAGGCGCCACCGGCCTGTGTCGGAACCTCCTCGCCGGTCCCCAGGCGAGCCTCCTTCGCCAGACAGGACAGACCGGGATCACGCTCATCCAGCAGACGACGCCCGCGGACACGCGCTGCCCGCGGAACACGCGGTACACGACGGGCGTGGAGGCAGTCCCGGGAGGCGAGGCCATCGCGGCGGGCGAGTACTGTCTGGCCCTCTCCGTGGGCCCGCCGGCGCCCGTGACTCCCGCCGACACCAACGCCGACATCGCGTTCTTCATCACCGACGGCGTCGACGGCATGGCGTTCAGCGTCAGCCTGACGCGGCGGAACTGAGGAGACCGGTCATGCGACGATCCTGGCATCTCACGTTCGGGAACGAGCGGGGCAGCGTCTTCCTCGCCGGGCTCGTCCTCGTGACGATCCTGACCTTCCTCGGGCTGGCACTGTTCGACCTAGCCCGCATCGAGGGGGCGCTGGTCATCCAGGACACCGCCTCGACCCAGGCGCTCTATCAGGCCGAGGCCGCGCTCAGCTACAAGATCGTCGAGATCAACGATCCGCTCCGGCGCGTCGCGCTGATCGCGTCGATCACGGGGGCGCCCGCGGGCACCACGGTCACGCTGACCTCCGACACGGTCACCGTCGGAGGTGCCGCGTACGCGAGGACCGTGGTCTCCAGCGACGGGCCCACCGGCGGGGAGAAGTACATGACCGCCGCCATCTCTCCCCCCACGGCCGGCGACACGGAGCGCGTGCTCCGCGTGACGCTGGGCTTCCTGGACCCCACCTTCCAGTACGCGGCCGTGGCCAACAACGGCGACCTGATCCTCAGGGGGACGGGGGGCGTTCCGGGATCCGGACCCGGCGGCGCGGACCTCGTGAACGGGGACCTCTTCATCCGGGGAAACGTCTTCCTGGGGACCCCGGGGTCTGCCACCCCGGACGTGAAGGTGACCTGCCTGACCGTCCTCTCCGACTGCACCGATAGCCGGCCCACGATCTCCCAGCCCGTGGGGACGAGCTTCATCGTGAACAACCCCCAGGGGGATGCCGCCTTCCCACAGAACGAGGCGCTCAAGACGGGGCTCCAGCCCGACATGCCCATCCCCGATGTCCCCGGTTACGTGTCGGCGCTGAAGACGGCCGTCGGCGTCGCCGGGAGCGACCCCATGTCCGGGGGCAGCATGACCGGAACCTACCGGGGAAGCCCGGTCTACAACCTGGCCGCGATCTTCAGCACTCTCGGCACCAACGGGGACGGGAGCCTCCGCTCGCCCTCCGGCTGCGGCTGCGGCGGCTCTCCCACGGGCAGCTGCGCGCTCTACTGCACGCTCCAGCCCCTGGGGCTCAAGAAGAACCCCACCGACCGCCTCGTGGAGGCCGTGAGCACCCCCGGAGACGACTACTACTTCGACGGGGTCAGGCCGGGAGGGGAGCTCATCTCGGGCAAGACCGGCCAGCGGGGGGCGCAGCGGCGGGTCGACTTCAACATCTCCAGCCAGCCGCCGATCTTCGTGGCCGACGGCAACGTGCGCTTCAGCGCCTACGACTCCTACGGCTTCGCCATCAACGCCCGGGCCACCATGGTCGCCACGCGGGACCTGATCCTGTCCGACAACATGATCTATCAGGGGGGCAACACCGACACCAACCCGCTCACGGCCGACCTGATCGCGCTCGTGGCCCAGCGCGACGTCTGGTTCGGCGACCCGGAGTTCGGGACCTTCTATGAGGGCTCCGGGGTCATGCTGGCCGGCCGCGACTTCAACTACGTCTTCTACGACAACCTGGGCAATTCCAAGACGCCGGAGAACGCGGTGACGCTGAACGGCACGATGCTGGCCAACCGCCAGATCGCGGTGTTCCGCGACTTCGCGAACCCGACCAACGCCAACGGGACCTGCCCCGCCGGGACCACCGGCTGCCGGCCGGCCGTCTTCTACAGGAGCGACACGAGCTGCGGTTCGGTGGACGGCTGCTGGCGGTTCATCACCCGGGACAGCGACGGCAACATCCTCCCCGACACCTCGATCCCCGCCTTCCAGGACTGCGGGGCCGGGTCGGGCGGCTGCGCGGGCGCCACTCGCAAGATCACCCACTACCAGATGACGCTCAGCTACGAGACGCGGCTGCGGACGAACTCGAGCCTGGTCCCGCCCGGGCTGCCCACGGGCGCCAGCCAGGCCTTCAGCAGCTTCTACAGCTGGATCGAGTGCCGGAACCCAACGTGTAGCTAGGGGGTGGGCAGAGAGCGCTCGAGGGACATCGGGATGACCAGGATCGGGTCTCCACGATAGGCGATGGCGGGGTGCGACCACTTGAGCCTGACGGTCAAGCCCCCGGCGGCGGGCAGGACGTTGACGCTTCGTTCGTCGAGGAGAAGGCCGTAGCGGCGGGCCCGGAGCACGACGTCGGTCCGGACGTCGGCCACGAGATCGTCAAGCTGTGGCTGGCTCCCCGAGGCGGCACCGGCCTTCACCCGGGAGGCCGCCTCCTGCAGCACCTGGTCCACCATGCTCTGCGTCGCGAAGTAGCTCGATGACGCGGTGACCGCCGAATACCCCAGCCAGGCCAGGACTAGCAGTCCGACCACCCACCGGACGAAGGTCCGAAGTCTCATGGGCTCTCTCCCAACGCGAGGCTTCCGCGTGCGCCCACTGTACCGCCCCTGGGCCCCGGGAGCCAAGTTCGCCGAGCTCCGGCCCCGAGGGTCGCGGGGCCGAGTGCCCCCTGGGCTGCCTCTCGGCGGCGTGCTAGGCTGGCGCAGGTGAGATTCCTCGGTCCGTCCGCGCGACTCCTGCTGGCCGGTGCCCTCGTCGGGCTCGGCGTGGCGCTCGCCTCCTGGGTGGATCCCTCCGGCTTCTTCGAGGTCGCCGAGCTGAAGGCCCTCGACGGCCACTTCGCCCTCCGTGGAGCCCGCCCGCCCGCCTCGCCCATCGTGATCGTCAGCATCGACGAGGATTCCTTCGACGAATTGAACCTGGCCTGGCCGTGGCCGCGCGCGCTGCACGGCCAGCTCCTGGATCGGCTGAGCGCGGCACGCCCCGCCGCGGTGGGGCTCGACATCGTGTTCGCGGAGCCCTCTTCACGGGGTCCCGAGGACGACGCGGCGCTGGCGCAAGCCATCGCGCGGGCCGGCAACGTGGTGCTCGGGGCGGCGCTCACCACCGTCCAGGAAACGGGCTTCGTGAAGGAGGACCTGAACCCGCCAATCCGCCCGATCCGCGATGGCGCGGGATTCGGCTTCGTGAACTTCGATAGCGACGCCGACGCCTTCGTGCGCCGGGGCTCGCTCACGCGCCCCTTCCAGGACCGGCAGCTCGAGAGCTTCGACCTCCTGCTCTTCCGCCTGGCCGAGCAGGCCGGGATCGGCTCGAGGCGACTGCCCCGCCGGAGTCCGGTGCTCATCAACTTCCGCGGCGCCCCGCGGACCTTCCCCACCATCCCGTATCACCGGGTCGTCGCCGGCGAGGTTTCCCCCGAGGCCTTTGCCGGCAAGATCGTGCTCGTCGGCGCCACCTCGATCATCCAGCACGACGTCTTCCCCACGCCGTTCGCCACCGCGGGCAACATGTCCGGCGTGGAGATCCACGCCAACATGCTCGAGACGCTGCTCGAGGGGATCCCCATCCGCCGCGCGCTCCCCGGGATCGCCGGCACCGTGGCGGTGCTGGCCGGGGCGCTGGCGGTGTGGGCGGCGGGAACGATGCGCCCGCTGGCGGCAGCGGCCGTCGTGGGCGGCACGCTCGCCGGCTACCTGGCCACCTGCCACGGGGCCTTCGTGCTCGAGCGCTACTGGGCGGACGTGGTCCCGGTGCCGCTGGCGCTGGCGCTGGGCTACCTCGGCACCGAGGCGCGCAACTTCGTCCGGGAGCAGCGCGAGAAGCGCCGCCTGTCGCGCTTCTTCTCGCCGGCCGTGGTGCGCGAGATCGTGAGGTCCCAGGACGGAGACGACGCGCTGGGCTCGGCCCGGCGGCTCGTGACCGTGCTCTTCTCCGACATCCGCGGCTTCACCGCGCTCTCCGAGCGGCTGCCGCCTGAGGAGGTGGTGACCTTCCTCCGCGAGTACCTGACCGTCATGACCGACGCCGTGTTCCTGTATGGCGGCACCGTGGACAAGTACATCGGCGACGCCATCATGGCGCTCTACAACGTGCCCTTCGAGGCCCCGGACCACGCCGCCCAGGCCGTGCGCACGGGGCTCGAGTTCCAGCGGCGCCTGGGCCCGCTCGCCGAGGCCTTCACCGCCAGGCACGGCGGCAGTCTCCGCTGCGGCGTCGGCATCAACACCGGCGAGGCGGTGGTCGGCACGCTGGGCTCCAAGCAGCGGCTGGAGTACACGGCCATCGGCGACACCATCAACCTGGGCTCGCGGCTCGAGGGCGTGACCAAGGACTTCGACGTGCCCATCATCATCAGCGAGGCGACCTACCGCGAGGTGAAGGACCTCTTCGACACGCGCTACCTCGGGGAGGTCACGGTGAAGGGCAAGGAGGTGGCCGTGAGGATCTACACGGTGCTGGGGGAGCGCGAGCCTTCCGGCTACTCGAGCGGGGGCTTGCCGGCCACCGTGACGTCCGCGAGCCGGTCGCCGTCGAAGTAGAGCCCCCAGCCCCCAGGGTAGATCCACATCTCCTGCGCGCGGGGCTGGATGGCGGGCCAGAACTCCTTGGCCGCAGCCTTCATGACAGGCTCGTCCCGGGTGGTGCCGTCGGGCGGCCCCGCCAGCAGCGTGACCTCGTCCTTCGTCATGCCCACCGCGACGCGCCGGTGGAAGCGGAACTGGCTGGCGCGCGGGGAGGTGCCCAGCTCGGGGTGCCGGTTCAGGTAGTCGGCCACCCGATCGTCCAGCTCGCGGCGGAACTTCTCCGACTCGTCGAAGGTCGGCAGCCGCCCGTAGCCCCGGGCGAACCGGACCATGTAGATCTCTTCGGCCGTCGGGCCGTCGGTGGCGCGCTGGACCTGGCTCCCGAGGCCGCCGAGACAGCCGGCCATGGCAAGCCCGGCGAGGAGAACGAAACAGGGGAGACGGAGCACCGAGGGGCTAGGAGTCCCGGGATGCGGAGACCTGGATGGTCACCGCCTGGTCGAGGTACTCGAGATCGAAGGGCTTCGGGATGTAGTCGGCGGCGCCGAGCGCGAGGAGCTTGGAGGTGACGCCGACATCGGCGTTGGCAGTGACCATGATCACCGGCAGCCTCGGGCTGAGCGCGACGAGCCGCTTGAGCGTCTCCACTCCGTCCATCTCCGGCATGGACACGTCGAGGAGCACGACGTCCGGCTTGAAGGTGTCGAGCGCATTGAGCGCCTCGGGCCCGCTCTCCGCCGAGTACACCTCGTACCCCTTGGTCGCGAGGAACTCCTCGAGCACCTGCCGGACCTCCAGCTCGTCGTCCACGACCAGCACTTTCCCCGCGCTCATGACCGCTCCTCGCCGGGCCGAGCCGCCCGCCCGTCAGGTTCCTCGCATCCTAACGCCGGCCCGGGAGACGGTCAACAAAAGTAATATGGGAACATGAGGGCGCGGCTCGCCTGGGCCCGCTGGCTGCCGGCTGGGCTGGTAGCGGCGCTGACGGTCCTGACCTTCCTCCCGTCGCTCCAGGGGGAGTTCGTCAACTGGGACGACGACGAGAACTTCCTCTTCAACCGGCATTACCGCGGGCTCGGCTGGACGCAGATCCGCTGGATGTTCACGGCGACCCACTCGGGCCTGTACGTCCCCGTGACGTGGCTCACGCTGGGCCTGGACCACGCGCTGTGGGGGATGGACCCGCGCGGGTATCACCTCACCTCCCTCGTCCTGCACGCGCTGAACGCGACGCTCTTCTACCTGCTGGCGCGGCGGCTTCTCGCCACCGGCTTCGCCGCGCCCCCGGCGGCGGTGAGCTGGGGGGCAGTGGTCGCGGCGCTGTTCTTCTCGCTCCACCCGTTGCGCGTCGAGTCCGTGGCCTGGGTCACCGAGCGGCGCGACGTGGTGGTCGGGCTCCTGGTGCTCCTCACGGTCTCCGCCTACCTCCGGGCGTGGCGGAAGGGGGCAGGAGGAAGGCTCCACCGCGGCTGGTACTGGGCGGCCGTCGGCTGCTTCGCGCTGGCCCTGCTCTCGAAGTCCATCGCGGTGGGGCTGCCGGTGGTGCTGCTGGCGCTGGATCTCTTCCCGCTCCGACGCGCCGCCGCGCTGCCCGGGGCCCCGGCGCGACGCCTCGCGGCTCTCGCGGTGGAGAAGCTCCCCTTCCTCGCTCTCGCCGCCGGGATCAGCGCGGTCACTCTCGGCGTCCTGGTGAACGAGCGCCTCCTGGTCTCACGGGAGGGTCTCGATCTCGGCCAGCGGCTGGCACTGGCGGGGCACGGGCTGGCCTTCTACCTCTGGAAGTCCCTCGTGCCGTGGCCGCTCTCGCCGATCTACACGCTGTTCCATCCGGTGCTGCCCTGGAGCGCGCCCTACCTGGTTCCGGCGGGCGCGGTCATGCTCCTCACGGCTGCCGTCGTCCGCGCGCGCCGCCTCTGGCCCGCGGGATCGGTCGCGTGGGTCTCCTACGTGGCGCTGCTTCTGCCCGTCCTCGGCCTCTTCCACAGCGGCCCACAGCTCGCAGCCGATCGCTACACCTACCTGGCGAGCCTTCCCCTGGCCCTCCTGCTGGGCGCGGGCGTGACGTGGTGCTGGCAGTCAGGCCGCGCCGGGGCCCTCTCTCCGGCGCTGGCCCGCGCGGTGGCAGCCGCCGCCGCTCTTCTGCTGCTCGGACTCATCGCCCTCACGATGCGCCAGGTCACGGTGTGGCAGGACTCGGTGACACTCTGGCGCCACGCCGCCGCGGTGGACCCCGACAGCGACATCCCTATCTTCTATCTTGGCTGGGCGCTCCTCGAGAAGGGGCGGCTCGGGGAGGCGCGCGAGCACTGGAGCCGCTCGCTGGCGCGCGTTCCCGCCGACCTCCGGCCGCTCCGGGCGCGGCTCGTGACCGAGATCGGCGTCGTCGAGCAGCGCGCGGGCGATCACGGGGCGGCCGCGCGCCGCTTCCGCGAGGCGCTGACCCTCGATCCCGAGCAGGCGGTGGCGGCGCTACGGCTCGGTCTGGCGCTCTTCGCCCAGGGTGCCACCAACGAGGCCGAGCGCGCCTTCGCCGCCGCCCTGCCGCTCGTGACTGGCCCGCGCCCCGCGATCTGGGAGCTGCGCGCCGCCGTCGCCGAGGTCCCGGCCGCGTTGCCGGAGGCCCGCGGCCGGCTCGCCTTTGCCCTCGCGTGGAGGCTCCAGCAGCGCGGCGCGCTGGAAGAGGCGGGCGAGCAGTACCGCGCCGCCGTCGCCCTCCTGCCGCGACACGCGCAGGCCTGGAACAACCTGGGCGTTACCTACGCGCTCCGCCGCCGCCTGGGCAGGGCGCTGGAGGCCTTCCTCCAGGCCCTGCGCGTGGAGCCGGGCCACGCCGAGGCGTGCCGGAACGGTCGGCGCGCCGCCCGGACCCTCGGCGTGGCGCCCCCCGAGCTTGGACAGTGCCCCCCGACGCGCGGGTGATCTCCCGCACTCCCGGCCCCGTCCGGTCCACCCGGTGGTGGATCCCCGCCCTGGTGGTGCTCGTCACCGTGGCCGCCTTCCTCCCGGTGCTGGACGGAGGCTTCGTCAACTGGGATGACGACGACAACTTCCTGCGCAACGCCCACTACCGGGGACTGGGACCGGGGCAACTCCGGTGGATGCTCACCGCGTATCACATGGGGCACTGGACGCCGCTCACCTGGCTCACCCTCGGCCTCGACTACGTGCTGTGGGGCATGGACGCCCGCGGCTATCACCTCACGAATCTCCTCCTCCACGCGGGGGCCTCGCTCCTCTTTTGTTTCCTGTCGCTCCGCTTGCTCCGCTTCGCCCTGCCCGCGACGACCGGCGAGATGGATCTGCGGGTCGGCGCCGCGGCGGCAGCGCTCCTCTTCGCCGTACATCCGCTCCGCGGCGAGTCGGTGGCGTGGGTGACCGAGCGCCGGGACGTGCTGTCGGGCCTGCTCGTCCTGTCCGCCGCCATCGCCTACCTGAGGGCTGTCGGGAACCAGGACAGGCGGCGAGCCGGCTGGTACTGGGGGGCGGTGGCGCTCTTCGGCGGAGCGCTCCTGGCGAAGGCCAGCACGCTGACGCTCCCCATCGTCCTCCTCGTGCTCGACGTCTATCCGCTCCGCCGACTGGGCGGCGCCCGCGGCTGGCTCCGCCGGGGCGTGTGGATCGAGAAGCTGCCGTTCCTGGCGCTGGCTGCAGCGGCCGCGCTCATCGCCTTCCAGGCCCTGGCGCCGCTCGGCAGTACGCCGTCTCTCAGGCAGTTCCCCGTCGCGCTCCGCGCGTTGATCGGTGTCTACGGGCTGGCGTTCTACCTGCTCAAGACCCTTCTGCCCTTCGACCTGTCACCGCTCTACCAGGTCCCCGAGGGCGTCACCTGGCTGCACTTCGGCATCGTCATCGGGGGCACCGTCGTGGCGGCCACCACGTGGCGGCGGTGGCCTGCCTTCACGGCGGCCTGGGGCCTCTACGTGGTCATGCTGCTCCCCGTGCTCCGCCTCGTACAGGGAGGCCCGCAGGTCGTCGCCGACCGCTACAGTTATCTGGCGTGTCTGGGCTGGGCGCTCCTCATCGGCGGCGCTGCAGCGCGCCCGTGGGCGGGGGCGCGCGTCCTCCGCGGGGTGCTGGCCGTGTGGATCGCCGCGCTCGCCGCGCTGACCTGGCAGCAGGCGCAGGTGTGGCACGACTCGGAGACCCTGTGGAGCCACGCCGTCGCCGTCAACCCGGAGAGCCGGGCCGCCCACGCCAATCTCGCCCGGGCCCACGCCGCCGAGGGACGCATCGCCGCCGCGGCCGCCCATTACGAGGAGACGCTCCGCCTCTCACTCCACCAGGCGCCCTACCATGCCATCATCGGCCAGCTCTACGAGCGGGTCGGGAGCGACCGCGGCGCCGCCGCGCGCTTCGCCGAGGCGCTCAGGCTCGCGCCGGGACTGCCCGAAGCCTGCGCGGGCCTCCGCCGCCTCGCCGCCCGCGGCGCGGCGCCCCCCGACGCCCTCTCCTCCTGCCGGGGTCAGGTCTTGCAATCCGACACGTAGCCCCGCCCCACACCCCTGCCGATGTCGGAATGCAAGACCTGACCCCTAAACAACCTCGGCCCGCGAGTGCTCGAGCAGCTGCGCCAGGCTCTCCTCGAAGCTGTGGCGCGGCTGCCAGCCCGTGGCCTTGACGAACTTGTCTACGTTCGGGATCTGCAGCGTCACATCCGCCGGCCGCAGCAGGCGCTCGTCGAGCCGCGTCGGGATCGGCACCCTGGCCAGCGCCACGAGCCGGTCCAGGACCTCCCCCACCGTCATGGTGGTCGTGCCACCGATGTTGTAGGCCTCGCCCGGCTCGCAGTGGCAGAGCGCCTCCCAGTACGCGCGCATGGCATCCCGCACGTCGAGCATGGTGCGGACGGAGTCCAGATTGCCGTGCCGGAGCTCCGCCTGGTGCCCCCGCTCGATGCGCACCACCTGGCGCGCGAAGGAGGTGGCGAAGAGGTCCGCGCGCCGCGGGTTCAGGTAGGTGAACATGCGCGTGCGGATGATGCGCATGCCGTAACTCCTGAAGTAGCTCCAGCCGAGCATGTCCTGCGCCGCCTTGGACACGGCATAGGGGCTCGCCGGGCGCATGGGTGTCTCCTCGTCGATGGGCACGCGCGAGGGATCCACCACCCCGTAGACCTCGGAGGTGCTGCAGAGCTGGATCGTCGGGTCGAGCCCCAGGAGGCGCACGGCCTCGAGGAGGTGATCCGTTCCCAGGATGTTGTCGGCGAGCACAGCAGCCGGCGTGACGAAGGACGCCCGCACGTTGGCGTGGGCAGCCAGGTGGAAGACCGCGTCGGGCTTCACCTCGCGGAGCACGACGAGGGTGGAGCCGAAGTCCCGGAGGTCCGCCTCGTGCACGGTGACTCGCTCGATGATCCGGGCGAGGTTGTTCCGCGTGGTGCTGTGCCACCTGAGCAGCCCGTGGACCTCGACCTCCGGGTGGCTGTCGACGATGTGCTCGGCGAGGTAGGAGCCGCCGGAGCCGCCGATGCCGGTGATGAGCACCCGCTGGAACGACCGCCCCGCCCGCCGCGCCATGCCGCCCTACGTCCGGCCGGCCGGCAAGTCCGGCCGCTCGTAGAAGATCACGTGGCTGCCCACGGACTCGAATCGGAAGGGCACCCGGAGGAGCCCCGGGAGCGCCGCCGCGACCGCGGCCTGCGCCTCGGGCGGGGTGAAGAGCAGGAGGAACCCGCCGCCGCCGGCGCCGATGAGCTTGCCGCCGGTACAGCCGGCCCGCCGGGCCCGCGCGTAGAGGTCGTCGATGAAGGGCGTGGAGATCCGGTCGGTGAGGCTCCGCTTGAGCTGCCAGCTCTCGTCGAGGAGCCTGCCGAAGTCGTCGAGGCCCTGCGGGCTCTTCAGGATGTTGATGGCCTCGTCCACCATCTGGTGCATCACGCGCAGCTCGCGCGCCTTGTGCGGGGAGGCGCTCACCTGCGTGGCGGCGATGTCGGAGGCGGTGCGCGAGAGCCCGGTGAAGAACAGCATCAGCCGGTCCTGGAGCTCGTTGAGCCGCTCCCAGGGGATCATGATGGGCGAAGGGCGGAAGCCGGAGTCACCCCAGAAGTCGATGCGGTTGAAGCCGCCGTAGGCGGCGATGACCTGGTCCTGGCAGCCCACGTGCTCCTTCAGCCGCTCCTGCTCGATGAGGATGGCCTCGCGGGCCAGCTGCTCCTTGGCCGGCATGATGCCCCGCAGCCCGTAGAGGGCGTTGAGCACCCCCACCGTGAAGGCCGAGCTCGAGCCGAGGCCCGTGCGCGCCGGCAGGTCGCCCTGGTGGTGCAGCTCGATGCCCTCCGTGACGCCGAGGACGCCCAGCGCCTCCCGCACCACGGGGTGCTGGATCTCCTCGCGCGCCTGGACCAGCTCGATCTGCGACCAGACCACGCGGCTCCTGTGGCTGAAGAAGGGCGGCAGGTAGCGGCAGGAGATGTAGCAGTACTTGTTGATGGTCGTGGCCAGCACCGCCCCGCCGTGCTCGCGGAACCAGACCGGGTAGTCGGTGCCCCCGCCGAAGAACGAGACCCGGAACGGCGTCCGGCTGATGATCATCGCGCCTCCCTCCTCACCCATCTACCACCGAGTCCCTTGGAGGCTCGATGGCTACAGAACGTGTAGCGAAATCCTTTGAGGTGAATTGCCTCACCGATCCGGTTTCTTGCCTTCATAGGCCGCGAGCGGGACAAGCCGACCGGCCTTCCGGTCCGCCTCAGCCTCAGCGATGAGCTTTCGGATCTTCGGGCTGTGCTCGAGCACGAAATCCTCGAGATCGTCTTCCGAAAGTGCCGTGATCGACGCCGCCGGCTTCCCGCGGTACGTGATGATCACCGCCTCCCCCTTCATGACCTGGCGAAGCAGCTCGTTCGTCTTGTTCTTCAACTCCACGGCGCTGGCGACTTTCATTCGGGCTCCTCGTGCCGCATGGGGTCTAAGCATGCCTGCGGTCGAGGCGGTGGCTGGCCATCTCGCGCACGTGTGCGGCCGTCTCCGGGCCGAACTTCCGCTCCACCATCTGCAGGTACTCGGGCCGGGTGAAGTAGATCTCGAAGGCGCGGTCCCGGAAGCGCAGGACCTCGGCGGCCGAGAGGAACCGGGTCGGCAGCGGGAGGGTGTCCACCGCGTGCTGCGAGTAGCCGCTCCAGGTCCCGGGCAGCGGCCACCCTTCCGCGAGCGCCATATCGTAGAGCCGCGAGCCCGGATAGGCCATGGCCGAGTAGAAGTTGGCGAACTCGCACTGGAGCTCGCAGGCCAGGTCCAGCGTGGCCTGCATCGTCTCGTGGTCGTCGTCGGGCAGCCCGAAGATGTAGTTGCCGATGACGTTGATCCCGGCGGCCTGGATGGCGCGCACCGTCGCGGCGATGTCGGCGCGGCCGAACGTCTTCTGCGCCCCATCGCGGACGTGCTGGCTGCCGGACTCGATCCCCAGCGCCAGCCAGCTGATCCCCGCGCGCCTGAGCCGGTCGAGGATGGACTCCTTGACGGTGTCCACCCGGGCATAGGCCCAGATGTTGAGATCGTGCCCCCGCTCGATGATGCGGTCGCAGACGCTCTCCACGTGCCGGTAGTTGAGCACGAACATCTCGTCCAGGATCTTGATGTTCCGCACGCCGTGCTTCTGGACCAGCAGGTCGATCTCCGCGATGACGCTCTCGGCGCTGCGGTAGCGGTAGCCGGGCTTGCCGAAGGGCGAGTTGATGCAGCAGAAGCTGCACCTGTAGGGGCAGCCGAGGCTCGTGTAGATCGAGGCGTAGGGCCGGCGGCGGTCGAGGAAGCCGAAGCAGTGCCAGTTGTGGGCCCGGTACTTCGGCACCGGCAGGAGGTCCCAGGCCATCTGCGGCAGGTCCCGGTCCAGGTTGTCCAGGAGCGGGGCCGGGGGCGTGGAGTGGATCGCCTCGCCCTCCCGATACCAGAGCCCGGGGACCTGGTCATAGCCGTTCCCGCCGGCGCGCAGCGCCTCCAGCAGCCCCACGATCGTGTGCGGCCCCTCGCCCTGGCAGACGAAGTCGCAGGCCTCCTCCCTGAGCGTGCGCTCGGGCAACGCCGACACGTGGCCGCCCACGAGGAGCGTCGGGATCCCGGGCGCGCGCGCCCTGAGCGCGGTGCAGATGGCGCCGGCCGCCGGCATGGTCTGGGTGGAGGCCGAGGGCTGGTGGCCGAAGACCACGACGGTGGCAAGCCGGGGCGCGAGGGTGGCGAGCCTTTCCGCCACCTCGGCGGGGGCCAGGTCCTCGGCCTCGGCATCCACGATCTCCACCGAGTAGCCGCGGGCGCGGGCGAAGGTTGCCATGAGGCCCGCCCAGACAGGCGGCTCGATGGCCGTCAGCGTCGAGCCCAGTCGCTGATAAACCTCCATCCGGCTGCCGGGCTGGACCAGCGCCAGGTCGAGACGCCCGCGCTCAGACATTGCCATAGCCCTGGCGGCGCACGACCTGGTAGCCCTTGATCAGCTCGGCGATGCCCGCGTCCAGCGACACCTCCGCCCGGAAGCCCGTGGCCTCGATCCTGGCGTTGCTCACGATGTAGTTGCGCTGGTCGGGGTCCCGGCCCACGGCGGCCTCGGCCCAGTGAAAGCGCGGCACCTGCTTCTGGATGGCCTCGCACAGTTCCCGCTTGGAGAGGTTCGCCTCGCTGAGCCCCAGGTTGTAGACCCGTCCGCGCATCTGCTCCCAGTGGCCGAGGCAGTGGCTGACGGCGCGGGCCACGTCCCGGACGTGGAGGAAGTTGCGCTTGAAGTCTCCCTCGAAGAGGACCACGAACCCGTCGGTGACGGCACGGTAGGCGAAGTCGTTCACCAGGAGATCCATCCGCATGCGTGGGCTCACCCCGAACACGGTGGCCAGCCGCAGGGCAACCGTGCTGGGCGCCGCCAGCACCGCCCGCTCGGCCTCGACCTTGAGCCGGCCATAGAGCGACACCGGCCGCAGCGGCGTCTCCTCGGTGCAGAAGACGTCCTTCTCCCCCACGCCATAGCCGCTGTTGGTGTTGGGGAAGATCAGCCGCTGCTCGGGGCGCTTGAGCTCGAGGAGCATCAGGACGGCATCCAGGTTCACCGTCCGCGCGCCCACCGGATCCCGGTCGCAGGCGGGCGCCCCCGTGAGACAGGCCAGCGGGAGAATGACCTCGGCCTCCCGCAGCTGCGCGGCCACGAGGTCCCGGTCCCTGGCGTCGCCCCGGACGATGGCGAGTGCCGGCTCGTGGCAGCAGTCGAGCAGCGAGGCCTGGCCGTACATGAAGCTGTCGATGACGGTGACCGTGTGCCCCTCGCGGAGCAGGTGCGGCACCAGCACCGCCCCGATGTACCCTCCGCCGCCGGTGACCAGGATCCTCATGCTGGGGTCAGGTCTTGCATTACGACAAGTGTTGAATTGCAAGACCTGATCCCGGTGAGGGCTCCGGGGGCACCGACAGGACGACGTCCGCGATGCGGTGGATGTCGTCGACGCTGAGCCCCGGGTGGTTCGGCAGCATGAAGCTCCGCTCGTGGATCAGGTCGGCCACCGGGAAGGACTGGGCCCCGTAGCGCTCCACCCAGAAGGGCTGGCGCGACATGTTCCCGCCGCCCAGCGGGCGCGTCTCGATGCCGTGGGCCCCGAGCGCCCGTCCCACCCGGTCCCGGTGCTCGAGCGAGGCGGCCAGCGCCACGAAGGAGATGCTGCAGATGGTCGCCCGCGGGTTCCGCTGGCACGTGAAGCCCGGCGCCGCGGCGAAGCGCGCCACGTAGGCCGCGTGATTCTCGATGCGGCGGGCGACGACCCGGTCCGCCCGGGCCAGCTGGCTGAGCCCGATGCGCGCGTTCAGGTCCGTGGAGCGGACGTTGAAGCCGGGGTAGTAGAAGGTGAAGCGCCGGTTGAACTCGAGGACCCCGTGCTCGCGCGCCTGCAGGGCCTCCTTCTCCGGGGCGAGGTTCTTGGGCCAGCCGTGGCTGCGGATCTGCAGCAGGATGTCGTGGAGGGCCTCGTCCGCGGTGCAGACCATGCCGCCCTCGATCGTGGAGAGGTGATGCCCGAAGTAGAACGAGAACGCGCTCATGTCGCCGAAGGTGCCCACGAGGCGCCCGTCGTAGCGGGAGCCCGTGGCGGCGCAGGCGTCCTCCATCAGGAGGAAGCCATGCCGCTCCCTGAGGCGCAGGACCGGCTCCAGGGCCACCGGCACGCCGAGGACGTGGACGAGGATCACCGCCGCGGGGTCGTGCTCGCGGCAGAGCGCGTCCAGGTGCGCCGCGTCGAGCCCGAACGTCTCGCGGTCCGCCTCGCACATGATCGGCTCGAAGCCGAGCTGGAGCGCCGGCGCCACCGTCGTCGCCCACGAGACGGCCGGCACCACCACCCGACGGTTGCGCAGCCGGCCCGAGCAGAGGGCGGCGTAGTACATGAGGAGATTGGCCGAGGAGCCCGAGTTGACGAAGGCCGCGTGCGGCACGCCGAGCCAGCGCGTCCAGCGCGCCTCGAACTCCTCCGTGAGCGGCCCCATGGTGAGCCACGGGTCCGTCTCGAGCCACTCGATGAGCTGCCGGAGGTCGTGGCGGTCGATGGTGTCGTCCGCCAGCCGGTAGCGCAGCGCCATCTCAGAGGGGTCCCCTGAAGCGGCAGATGCGCCGGAGCGAGCAGCAGAGCCGGGCCTGCGTCGCCGGATCCACGAGGCCTGAGTGGTGCAAGCCGGGTTCCATGCGCCCGGCCGCTCAGCGACTTTTCGTACCTGGCATCGCCCCGGTATTGTACGATACGTGCGGTGCGCAATTTGCCAGACTTTTCGAGCGCATCTCGCGCAGTGACGCCTGCGCACCCCCTGGCCTCCCCGGCTCGGGAGGCGCGAGCCGGACGGCGCCCGGGACACCCCCCGAGCCTCGATGTGCGGGGGACCCTGCAGGAATGAGACCGTCGGCGACGCTGCTCGTGCCCACCTGGAACGAGATCGAGGGGATGCGCCAGATCATGCCGAAGATCGAGCCGGGCTGGTGCGATCAGATCCTGGTCGTGGACGGCGGCTCCACGGACGGCACCCAGGAGTACGTCCGGGAGCACGGCTACGACCTGATCGTCCAGCAACGCCGGGGCATCCGGAACGCGTACGTGGAGGCCTTCCCGCACGTGCGCGGCGAGATCGTCGTCACCTTCAGCCCCGACGGCAACTCCCTGCCCTCGGCGGTCCCCGAGCTGATCCGCGCCGTCGCCGGGGGACAGGACATGGTCATCGCCTCGCGCTACCTCGGCGCCGCGCGAAGCCAGGACGACGATGTCCTGACGGCGCTCGGCAACTGGGGCTTCACGAGGCTGATCAACCTCCTGCACGGCGGCCGCTACACCGACGCCTTCGTGATGTTCCGCGCCTACCGCACCAGGCTCTTCTGGGAGCTGGAGCTTCACCGGGACGAGGGCTATGCCCCGGAGAAGCTCCTCGGGACCGTGATCG
>JACPIQ010000125.1 GCA_016188005.1 Candidatus Rokuibacteriota bacterium
GGGCCTCGAGCTCCACCAGGAGCCCCAGCTCAAGCCCTACATCGACCTGCCGCGCATGGCCGAGCGCGCCCAGCTCATGGTGAAGGAGAGCCTGGACGCCTTCGTGGCCCGCGACACGGCGCTGGCCCGCCGGGTCTGCGCGGCGGACGGGGAAGTGGACGCGCTCAAGGAGCAGATCTTTCGCGAGCTGCTCACCTTCATGATGGAGGATCCCCGGACCATCCCGCGGGCGATCCGGTTGATCCTCATCTCGCGCTTCCTCGAGCGCGTGGCCGACCACGCGACGAACATCGCCGAGATGGTGATCTACATGGTCGAGAGCAAGATGGTGCGGCACACCCTGGCCTGAGAGGGCCGGCTCGCCTCCCCCGGGGGGCGACGGAGGGCTTGACGGCGCGGCCTCTAGATGGTATTTATTCGCATGTGAGAAGTAATCCTGATAATGGCTCCGGGCCGAGGAGGGAGGCTGTCGCCCTCCGGGATGCGGAGCTCCGGGAGCGCTGCCGTGCCAGCGGGCTTCGCGTCACAGGCCAGCGGCTGGCCGTCTACCGGGTCCTGGCCGCGGACCCCTCGCACCCCACGGCCGAGGCCGTCTATGCCTCCCTGCAGCCGCAGATGCCGTCGCTGTCCCGGGCGACGGTGTACCGGATCCTGGAGTCACTGGAACGGGAGAAGCTCATCCGCCGGGTCAGCACCACCGCGGGGGGCACCCGGTTCGACGCCAACCTGGCCCCCCACCAGCACCTCGTGTGCCGCGTCTGCGGGCGGATCGCGGACTTCTCCGCCCCGTGGCTCGCCAGGAGGGCGGTGGCCGCCGTGCCCGGCTTCGTCGTCGAGGACCTCGACATCCGGATCGTCGGGCGATGCAGCGGGTGCCGTGACGCCTCCGTGAAGGCGCATCCGGCCACGAGCACGAGAGACAAGAACCCCCAAAGGAGGACGTGAGAGATGGCTCAGCTGAAAGGGACGAAGACGCACGCAAACCTGAAGGACGCCTTCGCCGGCGAGTCGATGGCCAACCGCCGGTACCTCTACTTCGCGAAGGTGGCGGACGTCGAAGGCTACCCGGAGGTGGCCGGCAACTTCCGGGACACCGCGGACGGCGAGACCGGCCATGCCCATGGCCATCTGGACTACCTCAAGAGCGTCGGCGATCCGGCCACCGACCTGCCCTTCGGCGACACGGCCAAGAACCTCAAGTCCGCCGTCCACGGCGAGACCCACGAGTACACCGACATGTACCCGGGGATGGCCAAGACGGCGCGCCAGGAGGGATTCGCGGAGATCGCCGACTGGTTCGAGACGCTCGCCAAGGCCGAGAAGTCCCACGCCGGGCGCTTCACCAAGCTCCTGGAGTCGGTCAGCTAGGCGGGGAATCGCCCGCATAGAGGAGGGCGGGGGAGGAGGCATGGCCTCCCCCGCCTCACCATCATGGACAAGGGAAACATCTCGTATCGTCCCAGCGGCGGGCTGTCCTACGACCCGGCGGAGGCGAAGTACTGGGACCCGGACGCCCTGCGGCAGGAGGTCGAGCGGACCTTCGAGATCTGTCACGGCTGCCGTCTCTGCTTCAAGTACTGCGATGCCTTCCCGACGCTGTTCGCGCTGCTCGACCAGCAGCACGACGGCGACGTGCGACGGATCACGCCGGACGAGGCCGCGCGGGTCATGGACGCGTGCTTCCAGTGCAAGCTCTGCGAGGTGCAGTGCCCGTACACGGTCCGCGACGGGCACGAGTTCCAGCTCGACTTCCCGCGGCTCGTCCACCGCTACAGGGCCCAGCAGGCGCGCCGAAGGGGCCTGAGCCTGCGCGATCGGGTGCTCGCGCGCCCGGATGCGGCCGGGCGGCTCGCCCGGGCGAGCCTCGGCATGGCGAACGTCGCGAACCGTATGGCCGCGCATCGCTGGTTTCTCGAGAAGGTCCTGGGCATTCACAGGGACAAGCTCCTGCCGGCCTTCGCCGGCAGGAGCTTCGAGGCGTGGGCCGCGGCGACGGGGCGCATCCGGCAGAAGCCCGGGGGCGAGGCGGTGCTCTTCCAGACCTGCTACGTGCAGAACAACGAGCCCGAGATCGGCCGCGACACCGTCGAGGTCCTCGAGAAGAACCGGGTCGACGTCCGCTGCGCCCGGGGCCTTCAGTGCTGCGGCATGCCGGCGTGGGAGCGGGGAGACCTCGGCCCGCTGCAGGCCCAGGCGCGGCACAACCTCGGGATCCTCCGCCCGTTCGTCGCGGCGGGCGCCCGGGTGCTCGTCATCAACCCGACCTGCTCGATGATGATGCGGCGGGAGCATCCCACGCTCGTCGCCCCGGAGGACCGCCCGGCGGCGGAGCAGGTCGCCGTGGCCGTCATGGATCCGAGCGAGTTCCTCTGGTCCATCCGGAACGAGGCGCGCTTCTGCACCGACTTCCGGAGCACCCCCGCGGGTCCCGTGGCCTATCACGCGCCCTGCCACCTGCGCGCCCAGGGGATCGGCTTCAAGGGGCGCGACCTCCTCCGGAAGATCCCCGGCGTCGAGCCCGCCACCGTGATGGAGTGCTGCGGCCACGACGGCACCTTCGCCATGACCGTCGAGGGCTTCGGGCCCTCCGCGCGCATCGGCAAGAAGGCCTTCGACGGGATGGCGCAGGCGCGGACCCCGATCTGGGCCACCGACTGCCCGCTGGCGGCGCTGCAGTTCCAGCAGCACGCCGGGGTGCGGCCGATGCATCCGATGACCATCCTGGCGCGCGCCTACCGCGAGAACGGCTTCTCGATGCCGCTGCCGCCGGGCCAGCCAGGGAAGGAGGCCGAGGGACGATGAGCGGGGTCCGCCGGGAGGAGATCGTCGACCACGAGACCTACAGCGAGGGGCGCGAGGCCTTCCGCGCGCGCGTGCTCGAGGTCAAGCGGCCCCGCCGCGTCCACCTGGGCGAGTCCCTGACGCTGCTGTTCGAGAACCCGCTCACCATCCGGTACCAGATCCAGGAGATGCTGCGCGCGGAGCGCATCGTCCGGGAGGCCGACATCCGCCACGAGATCGAGACCTACAACGAGATCCTCGGGTCTCCCGGTGAGCTGGGGGTGACCCTTCTGATCGAGATCGAGGACGCGGAGGTCCGCGCCGCGAAGCTCCGGGAGTGGTGGGCGCTGCCCGAGCACCTCTACCTGGAGCTCGAGGACGGCACCCGGGTGCCGGCGCGGTTCGATGCGAGGCAGCGCGGCGACGGGCGGCTGTCGTCGGTCCAGTACCTCCGGTTCGCCGTGGGGGGACGGGCGCCCGTCGCGGCGGGGGTCGACCTGCCCGGCCTGGAGTGCGTGGTCCAGCTGAGCGACGAGCAGCGCCGGGCCCTCGCCGAGGACCTGGCGGGAGCGGAATCGCCGCAGGGGTCCACCGCCTGACGGGCCGGCGGGCCTGGGCGGAAGGCCTGCCGGGCGCTACTTCACGCGCTCCACGGACACCCGCATGAGGATCTTCCCCCAACCGCCCTTGTCGAGCCCCACGTCGGAGCACTGCACCACCATGGTCCGCTCGTTGTGCGGGTCCGAGTGGGCGATGAAGCGCTCGTAGATCTGGTTCACGGGGCTCTCGAGGGCGGCCAGGGCGAAGATGCACATCTTCTCCGGGCACTCCCGGGTGATCAGCTGGCCATTGCCGTCCATCACGAACTTCTGCCCCACCGTGTGACGGGCGTGGCACCCCTGCGACTCGATGACCTCGGCCACGATGCGTGACTTCACGAACTCCGGGCTCTCGGTCACCATCTTCACCTTCACCGGATCCGACCGGAAGACCGCCATCTCCGCATCCGTGTACCCCATGTGCTGCTGGAAGCGCCGCCAGAGAGCCTCCTTGTCCATCCTCGCCTCCTCAGTCGCGCTGAGCGGCCTCCGCCGCCAGCCTCAGCGTGGCCACGATCTCGTCCCGCGAGCTGCCGGGACGGAACACCGCCCGCACGCCCATGGCCTCGAGCGCCGGGATGTCCTCCACCGGCACCGTGCCTCCGAGGACCACGGGAACATCCTCCAGTCCCTCGGCACGCAGCTGCTCGAGGACCTCGCGCGCGTGCACGAGGTGGGTGCCGCCCAGGCTCGAGAGCCCGATGACGTCCACCCCTTCCTGGGCCGCCGCGCGCGCGATCGCCGCGCTGGTGCGGTGGAGACCCAGATAGACGACGTGCATGCCGGCATCCCGCAGCACCGAGGCCACGACCTTGACGCCGCGATCGTGGCCGTCCAGGCCCGTCTTCGCCAGCAGCACGCGGAGCGGCCGGCTCACGCGGCGAGGTCCCGCGGCGCCTCCAGCACCCCGAGCGGGTCGTAGGCGAGGCCGTGCGCCTGCCGCACGGCGCCGAGCATCTCGCCCACCGTCGCGTACACGCGCGCCGCCTCGACCATCGGCGGCAGCAGGTTGTCCTGCTCGGAGCGCCCGGCGCACTCGCGCAGCGCCCGGAGGGCGCGCCGCACGGCGCCGGCGTCCCGGCTGGCCCGGAGCCGCTGCACCGCCTCCGCCAGGCGGTCGCCCTGCCCCGAGGGCGGGCGGTGCACCCCGCCGGGCGTCTCGGTCTCGCGCGGCTGCCGGAAGGCGTTGACGCCGACGACGACCTTCTCGCTGCGCTCGATCTCCTGCTGGCGGCGCGCGATGGCTGCGTCGATCTCCCGCTGCACCCAGCCGGAACGGATGGCGGCGGCCATGCCGCCCTGGGCGGAGATGGCATCGAGGCGGCGCGTCGCCTCGGCCTCGATCTGCTCCGTCAGCGCCTCGAGGTAGTACGAGCCGCCGAGTGGATCGGCGACGCGCGTCACGCCGGTCTCGTAGGCCAGCACCTGCTGCGTGCGGATGGCGAGCTGCTGCGAGGTCTCGGTGGGCAGGCCGATGGGCTCGTCGTAGGAGCAGCAGTGGATCGACTGGGCCCCGGCCAGGACGCCCGCCAGCGCCTCGTAGGCCACGCGGATGGCGTTGTTGAGGGGCTGGGGCGCGGTGAGGGAGACCCCCGCCGTGTGCACGCCGAAGCGGAACTGCCAGGAGCGTGGGTCGGCGGCCTGGAAGCGCTCGCGCATGATCCGCGCCCACATGCGGCGCGCGGCCCGCAGCTTGGCGATCTCCTCGAAGAAGTCGATGTGGCAGGAGCAGTAGAAGCCCCGCCGGGGCGCGAACTCATCCACCCCGAGGCCGCGCGCCAGGGCCCGCTCCGTGTACTCGAGGGCGTTGCCGAAGCCGAAGGCGAGTTCCTGCGGGGCGTCGAGCCCCTGCTCCCGCAGGTCGTACATGTTGACGTTGCCGGTGTACCAGCGCGGCATCCGGCGGGTGCAGAACTCGATGATGTCCACCGAGGCCTTGAGCCCGAGATCCACCGGGCAGGAGTCGCCGTAGCCGCAGAACTGGAAGTGGAGGGTGTCGTTCTGCACGGTGCCGCGCAGCGCCGCCGGGTCGATCCCCCGCCGCTCCGCCAGCGCCACGTAGAGCGCCATCCACGCGATGGAGTCGAGGCCCGAGATGTCGAAGGCGACGCTGACGCCTTCGATGGGGATGCCGTCGAAGAGCGCCTCGAAGTCGGCCAGCGAGCTGACGCTCACGCCCTGGATGCCCGCCGCGGCGACGCCCAGCGGATGGTCGGCGTCAATGCCGAGCGAGCCGTTGTTGTCGTCGATCACGCTGAGCCCCGAGACCCCGTTCGCGACCTGGAAGCGCATGCGCGCGTTCGTGTCGCGCCCGGAGCCGAAGCCGCACACCTCCCGCCGGGTCCACAGCCGGCCGCGGTACATGTTGGCGTGGACCCCGCGGGTATAGGGGTACGCCCCGGGGTCGGCGAGGGTGGTGCCGTAGTCCAGGCCCGCGACGTCCTCCGGTCCGTAGAACTCCCGGCACGGGAGCCCGGACCACGTCTCGTTCCGGTCGGCCGCCTCGAAGTACGCCTGCTCCAGGGCCCTGCTGAGATCGCTGTCACCCACGAACGCGCCTCCGTGCGCCGGCGAGTGCCGTCGCGGACACCGGTCTCCTCAGGGCGCTTGCAGCAGCTCCAGCACGTTCTTGTAGGCCACGCCCACGGCGGGCATGCACACCGTGCTCGGCACCTGCGACGCATAGAACTGCTTCGCACCCTCCCGCGTGCTCAGGTCCATCCCGGTGAGCTGCCGGCAGTCCACGCTCCCCATCGTGGTCTCGAAGCGACGGCGCAGCTCCTGCGTCAGGCCATAGGCCTTGGCGTCACGCTCCTTGGGGTCCCGGCGGCCGAGCCTGAGGCCGACCGCCATCACCGCCCCGGCCAGCGCGCCGCACACCGATCCGGTGCCACCGATGCCTCCCCCGAAGGCGGTGGCGATGCCGGGGACGACGTCCTGCTCGATGCCCAGATGCCGGCACACGGCCAGCAGCACCGCCTCGGATCAGTGATAGCCCTGCGACATCAGCTGCTGCGCGGGATCGAGCTGCGCCGTCGTCATCGGCCGTCCTCCTCAAAGGGGTTCGTGGTGGCAGGGGCCGGCGCGCCCCACGGGCGCGCGGCGACCATCACCGCGACTATGACGACCGCGTCCGCTCCTGTCAACCGGCTCCAGTGGGCGCGCGGGGTTGACGTGGCCGTCACGGGCGCGGTATCGCTGAGAGAAGGGACGCGGGGCCGTCGACGAGGTGCGGCGATGTGCCGGCCCGGCGGGTCCCGGGGGACGGGGCCGGGGAGACGAGGGAGGCAAGCGATGGCACTCAACGCAGCGCAGGCCGAGATCCTGTCGAGGCTGTCCAGGGAGCAGCTGCTGGAGTTCATCGACACGCTGCAGAAGAACTGGTGGAACCTCCAGAACAACTGGATGGCCTACATCAACGCGGAGTACGGCGAGGAGGCGGCCATCAGGGGCGACAGCCACTGCTTCGGCGCCAACGCGAAGGTGCAGGTGCACCGCTTCAAGCGGTTGTTCGGGCTGAAGGACGACCTGCCTGCCGTGATGGACGCGCTCGCGCTCTCCACGATCTTCGCCAACGGGGAGTACACGATGTGGAAGCTCGACGCGACCCGCTTCAGGCTCAGGGTGACGACCTGTCTGCAGCAGGTGCGACGGGTGCAAGACGGGATGGGGGAGCTTGCCTGCAAGCCCGCCGGCATCGCCATCTGCGAGGCGGCGGCAACCACGATCAACCCCGCCACCCGGGTGAGCTGCGTCGTCTGTCCCCCGGATCCGCGCCCGGCCGGCGTCTGGTGTGAGTGGGAGTTCGCGCTGGCGAGCTGAGATCGGCCACCGCGCTTGACGCGTGGCAGGCGTGATGCTATAAACAAAACGGTCGTTCGTTTTTCTCGACCCCGCGCCCATGACGACAGGCACCGCGATCCGCGCTCGGCGATCCGACAACCGGGAGCAGCTCGTCCGTGACCGGGCGGCGCGGCTGTTCCGCCAGCGTGGCTACCACGCCGCCTCGGCCCGCGACATCGCCGGGGCCGTCGGCATGCTCCCGGGTTCCCTCTACTACCACTTCGCCTCGAAGGAGGATCTGCTGGTGGCCGTGTACGAGGAAGGCGTGCGCATGATCTCCGAGGCCGTCACCAGGGCCGCGGGCGCCGAGCGCGATCCGTGGCGCCGCCTGGAGGCTGCCTGTGTCGCCCACCTCGACACGCTCCTCGGCGGCAGCGACTACGCACAGGTGGTGATCCGGGTCCGGCCGGGCGACGTCCCCGGCGCCGCGCAGCGGCTCATCCGGCTGCGGGACGCCTACGAGGACATCTTCCGCGGCCTGGTGGCTGCCCTGCCGCTGCCGCCGGGCGCGGACCGCCGCGCCCTCCGCCTCCTGCTGCTGGGCGCCCTCAACTGGTCGCAGAGCTGGTACCGTCCCGACGGCAGCTCACCGCGCGTCATCGCGCGCCGCTTCCTCGGCCTGCTCCGGAGCTCGCTCGCGCCCCGGGGGCGGCCGTGAGCGGGGGTGCCGACCGCCGGCCGGCGAAGGTGCTGGTCACGAAGATCGGCCTGGACGGCCACGACCGCGGCAGCCGCATCGTGGCGGCGTCGCTCCGGGACGCCGGCATGGAGATCGTCTATACCCCCCCGTGGCAGGAGATCCCGACCGTCGTCAAGCTGGCCGTCGAGGAGGACGTGGACGTGGTCGGGATCAGCTCACTGGCCTCCGACCACCTGCTGGTGCCGGGGCTGGTGGCGGCTCTGCGCCGGGCCGGGGCCGAGGACGTGGCCGTCGTGGTGGGCGGCATCGTGCCCCACGAGGACGAGGCCGCGCTGCTGGCCGCCGGCGTGGCGGAGGTCTTTCACCCCGGTCGGCCGCTGGCCGACATCGTCGCGACCATCGACCGCCTGAGCGCGGGCCGCCGCACCGCGGCCGCGCGCCATGGAGGAGCCTCCCATGGATAGCCCTCGCCCCGCCGGACCCGCAGACGCCTTCCAGACGGCCGAGACCTGCTGGCAGAAGGAGTACGACGCGCGGCTCGGCGCGGCCCGGCCCGTGCGGAACCGCTCCGGCATCGAGGTGAAGGCGCTCTACACCCCGCGCGACTGGGACGGCGCGCGCTACCTCGACGCGCTCGGGTTCCCGGGCCAGCCGCCCAACACCCGCGGCATCTATCCGACGATGCACCGCGGTCGGGCCTGGACGCAGCGCCAGCTCATCGGGCTCGGCAGCCCCGAGGACTACAACCAGCGCCTCCACGAGATCCTGGCGGCAGGGGGGACGGCCGTGCAGCTCGTGCCCTGCAACTCGGTCTTCCGGGGGCTCGACGCCGACCAGGTGGACCCGGTGCTGCTGGGCACCTGCGGGGTCGTGGTGAACACGGTGGAGGACATGGAGGCCTGCCTGCGGGGCGTGCCGCTGGAGGGCGTCTCCGTCTCGCTCAACGACCCGTCTCCCTTCACGCTGCTGGCAATGCTCCTGGCGCTGGCGCGCCGCCGGGGCGTCGCCCGGGCGGCCATCACCGGCACATCCAACCAGAGCGACTACATCTCCCACTTCGTCGCCAACCACATGTTCTTCCGCCTCTCGCTGCCCGGCGCGCGCCGCATCCTCGCGGACCACGTCGCGTTCGCGACGCGGGCCGTCCCGGGCTGGAACCCGGTGTCCGTCGTGGGGCAGCACATGCAGCAGGCCGGGGCCACGCCGGCCCAGACCATGGCGTTCACGCTCTCCACGGCCATCCAGTACGCCGAGGACTGCATCGTCCGCGGGCTCGCGCCCGACGCCTTCCTGCCGCGCATGACGTTCTTCTTCGACATCTCCATCAGCTTCTTCGAGGAAGTCGCGAAGTTCCGCGCCGGGCGACGGCTGTGGAGCCGGATCACCCGCGAGCGGCTGGGCGCCTGCGACCCGCGCTCCTGGCGCTTCAAGTTCCACGGGCAGACCTCGGGCGTGGACCTCACTCGGCAGCAGCCGCTCAACAACGTGGCCCGCGCCACCGTCCAGGCCATGGCCGGGATCTTCGGAGGGCTCCAGTCGCTGCACACGGACGCCTACGACGAGGCCTTCGGGACGCCCACCGCGGAGGCCGCGCGCGTGGCCGTGAGCACGCAGAACATCCTGCGCGAGGAGGCGCACCTCACCGACGTCATCGACCCGCTGGGCGGCTCCTACTACGTGGAGCGGCTCACCGATCAGATGGAGGAGGAGATCGGGCGCACCATGGCCCAGGTGGAGGCGGCCGGGGGCATGTACGCGGCGGTGGAGAGTGGGCTGGTGCAGAAGCTCATCGGCGAGTCGGCGCTGGCCTTCCAGCTCCAGGTGGAGAGCGGGGAGCAGACCGTGGTGGGCGTGAATGCCTACCCGGTGCAGGAGGCGTCGGGACCGCGCCTCGGCCAGCCGCGCCCCGATCCCACGGCCATCGACACGCAGCTGGCGCGCCTGCGCGCCTTCAAGACCGCTCGCTCGGGGGCCGCCGTGACCACGGCGCTGGACGCGCTGGCCGCGGCGGCGCAGGATCCCGGTCAGAACGTCTTCGAGCGCGTCGTGGGCGCGGCCGAGGCCGGCGCCACCCACGGCGAGATCGTGGCGGTGCTGCGCCGCGAGATGGGCTCTGGCGAGCCCCTGGTGGCGGTGTAGCGGCCCGTCGCCGCGTCAGGCCGGCTCGACGGCCCTCTGGATCGCCTCGAGCAAGACGGTCCCGTCGAAGGGTTTGGGCAGGTAGGCGACGGGAGCCGCGCGCTCGGCGCGCTCGCGGGTGCGGGCGTCGTCATGGGCCGTCATGAAGATGATCGGGATGGCGGCCTGCTCCGCCGCCAGGCGCTCCTGCAGCTCGAATCCGTTCATGCCGTCCATGCGGATGTCCAGGACCAGGCACGCGATGCGACCCACGGGGCGCGTGTCGAGGAACTCGAGGGCCGACTCGAACACCTCCACCGTGTAGCCCGCTGACCGGAGCAAGCGTCGGAGGGCCCGTCGGACCGAGGGATCGTCGTCGACGATGGAGATCACGGGCACGGGATGGTGCGCATGGGCCATAACGCTCACAGGGCAGTCTAGCGGCAGGCGCGCTCGGTGGGGTATTGGACCTTGGTCCATTCCCCGCCGGTCCAGGGGGGGGGTGGGGTGATGATCGGCAGCGGTCAGCGCGTCGCGGCGATGACGCCGGCCTGGCCCGCGAGCTGGACCAGCTCGGCCAGCGAGCCGGCCCGCATCTTCGCCATGACTCGGGCCCGATGCACCTTGACCGTCTTCTCACCGATGCCGAGCTGGGCCGCGATCTGCTTGTTCAGCATCCCGGTCACGACCAGGGCAAACACCTCCGCCTCCCGAGGGGTCAAGGTCCGGATGCGGTCCCGGAGATCCCGGGCTTTGCCCTGCTCCCGCCGCGCCTGGCTGGCCCGGGTCACCCCTCGTTCGACGGCGCAGAGGAGCTCCCGGGCGTTCACGGGCTTGGTGAGGAAATCGACGGCCCCGCCCTTCATCGCGGTGACGCTCGCCCGGATGTCGCCGTAGCCCGTGATGAAGATGATGGACACCTGACGCCCCGCGACCGCCAGCGCCTCCTGCAACTCGAGCCCCGTCAGACCGGGCATGCGGACGTCGAGGACAAGGCAGGCCGGGCCGTCGGTCTGGGGGCGCGCGAGGAACTCGCGGGCCGACGCAAGAGCCTCGACGGCATACCCGGCAGTGCTCACCAGCCGCGCCAGACTCCTCCGGACGGACGGATCATCGTCCACGACGACCACGAGCGGCGCCGGCGCTGTCGTCATGGGCCGTCGACGCCGACCGGCAACGTGAAGGCGAATGTCGCCCCGCCGTCCGGGTTGTTCTCCGCCCGGAGCCGCCCGCCGTGCTCCTGGACGATGGAGCGCGCGATCGCGAGGCCCATGCCGAGCCCTTCCGGCTTGGTCGTGTAGAAGGCGTCGAAGATGCGGTTCAGGTCGGCCTGGGCGATCCCGATCCCGGAGTCCCGCACGGCCACCCGGACGGCCGCCGGGCCGTCCCTGGCCGTCTGGAGGACGAGCGTCCGATCCCCGGGGCGCGCGTCTCGCATGGCATCCAGCCCGTTGAGGATCAGGTTCAGGAGCACCTGCTGGAGCTGCACGCGGTCGCCCCGCAGGGGCGGGAGCCCGGGGGCCAGCTCGAGACGGATCGACACATCGCGGATGATCGCATCGCCGCTCACGAGCCGCGCCACCTCGCCCACCAGCTGGTTCAGGTCGAGGATCGAGATCGTGAAATCGCCCTTCTTGAGCAAGCCGCGCAGCCGGTGGATCACCGCGGTCGCTCGGTTGTCGTCCTCGACGATGTCCCCCAGGATCGCGCGCAGCTCCGCGAAGTCCGTCCTGTCCGCCTCGAGGAGGCGCTGGGCGGCCTGGGCATTGCTCAGGATCGCCGTCAGGGGCTGGCTGAGCTCGTGAGCGAGTGACGCGGTGAGCTCTCCCATCGTCGAGACACGACCGATGTGGGCGAGGTGCTGCCGGAGCCGTAGCGCCTCCATCTCCGACCGCCGACGGGACAGGATGTTGGCGAACACTTCCCCGAGGAGCCGGAGGCGCTGCACGAGCGGGTCCCGCCAGGCGCGCTCGACGCCGAGGGTGCTGAACGCGAGGGCCCCCAGGACCCTGCCCTCGACGATCAGCGGCACTTCGATCCGCGACGTGATGCCCAACCTCTCGTACGTCCGCCGGTCCACCGCCGCGTCCGCTTCCGGGAGGTCCTCGCGCCGGGAGAAGCGGACCAGCTCGCCGGCGCGAAGCTGGGCCACGACCCAGGGCAGCTCCCCGAGCGCGAGCGCGGACGGCGCCCGCTCCGCCCCCTCGGTCACCCATTCGTGCGTGATCCGGGCCGTAGTGCCGTCGGGCGAGAACTCGGCCAGACTGCCCCGATCGACATCGAGGAAGGCGACGATGCGGCGAAGCGCCTGCTCGATCTGGCGATCGACCTCAGCCGCCGACACGCTGCTGAACACCGCCGACTGCTCGGACAGGAGGGTCACGAAGCGCAGCTGCTCGTCGAGAGCAAGCACGCCCTCGGAGCGGAGGCGTTCGGCGCGCGCCGCTTCCGCGCTTCTCCGACCCCTCTGCTGCGGGCGGCGCCGAGCCACTCTCACACTATAGCCCCGGCTGGGCGTCGTGCGCCCGAGGATCGCCTTCACCCGCCGGGGACCCGCGGCCGGGCGCCCCGGGGCGCCGGGCAGACCGACCCGGACCCCACCCGCAGGGCAGGCGTGGTGGACCAAGGTCCAATAGGCGGGGCGGACGGCATCAACTAGAGTCGAGATGCGATGAAGCCCGTCACGCGCCAGATCGTCGCGCCATTGCGGCGGGACCGATGAGTGGCGCCGCATCTCTCACCGCATAGACGCCCCCCGGGGGCGGCGCCAACGGAGGAACAGGACCATGGACGAAGGACGCCCGAAGGCAAGTCTTGGGCAACGGTGGAGCGACGCCCGACCGACGAAGGCGGTCGTCTTCTGGGGTTGCGTGGCCTCGGTGATCGCCACGATGACCGTCGGCTTCGCCTGGGGTGGATGGGTCACGCAGTCGACCGCGCAGAGGATGGTCGACGTGAAGGTGGAGGATGCCCTCGTCAGCCGCCTGGCACCGATGTGCGTCGTCCAGGTCAGCCAGGATCCGAAGAAGGATCAGAAGCTCGTGGAGTTGAAGCAGATCAGCTCCTGGGAGCAGGGGGAGTACGTGAAGAAGCAGGGATGGGCGACCATGCCGGGTGAGCGGGAGCCCGAGGGCCGGATCGCCGAGGCGTGCGCCCGCCTGATCAACAAGTAGCCTGGTCGCGGCAGGAGCCAAGGCGTGGCGGCAGCCGCTCCCTCACCCCGCGGCTGGCTCCATGCTGCACGACCGCTCCCGGGTAACAGGCCGGCCGCCAGCTCGGAACTGCCCGGGCGCGGCCGGCCGGCCGCGCGGGTGACCCATGGGAGTCCATGCACGCGCCCGGTGGGCTCGAGGAGGGGCCAGCGGTGGAGATGAGTGGCTTCACGACGGAGCTCAATGGCCTGCGCGAGAAGGGGCAGATGACCTGGAGGGAGCGCGAGCACGCGTGGGTCGGGTCGCTGGAGGAGATCCTGCACGCGCTCGCCGCCGATGGATACGATGAATGCAAGCGCGAGATGACGACGAGCCAGCGCGACTGCCGACCGTCCGGGGGTGTGTGGCAAGGGGTGAATCCGCGCACGGGTTCCGTGGCGGCCGCGATCTGGGTGGCACGCCCGATAGCGTCGCAAGCCCTGGTGTTCCTCCAGATCGATGGGGCCGCGATCGCGAGACCCGGGCGGGCGCCGGACGAAGAGGAGGGCGGGCAGGGCTGACGGCCGCGGGGACCGCGGCAGGGCGGGAGGGCGGGATCGTGACCAATGCGGAGAAGGCTCAGGGCATGCTCGGTATCGTCCGGGAGGTCCATGAGGGCGGGCAAGCGATCATCGGGCCGAGCTGGGCGGTCTACGACGAGATGGCCGCCCTGGCCGGTGCCAGCGACGTGGATGGGATGGTCAAGTACTTCCTGGCGTACAAGCGAACCGCTCGAGGAGTTCACATGCGGCGGCGGATGGAAGTGTTCGGGAAGAAGACGCTGGAATCGGCGGAGAGGCAGTTCATGGCCATCGCGAGATCGGAGTAGGGCGCGCCCGGGGCCTCCGGGGAGCCACCGTGCCGCGCGACATCCCCGGAATGCCCGGCGCCCCGTCCCACCTGGACGTCGCCTCACCCCCCCTCGAAGAGCCGATCCGGGCGGAGCTGTTCGGCATCGAACGCCTGGAGCAACACGCCGAGAGCCTGGCTGCCCACCAGCGCGTGAGGGGTGAGTCCGGGAAAGGGAGCCGGCTCCTGTCGCGCGTCGAGGACAACGGGCGCGTGCTGCACGAGGCCTACCGCGCGGTCGCCGGGGCGATCCGAGAGGAGCGCGCGATCACTCCGGCGGCGGAGTGGCTGGTCGACAACTTCCACGTCGTCGACGAGCAGCTGCGCGAGATCCGCGACGACCTGCCGGCCGGCTTCTACCGGGAGCTGCCGAAGCTGGCCGAGGGACCCCTCGAGGGCTCGCCGCGCGTTTACGGGCTCGCCTGGGCATTCGTCGCCCATACGGATAGCCGGCTGGATCCAGAGATGCTCCGGCGGTTCGTGCGCGCCTACCAGCGCGTGCAGCCGCTGACCATCGGGGAGCTATGGGCGGTCGCGATCACGCTGCGCATCGTGTTGGTCGAGAACCTGCGGCGCCTGACGGAGGCGATCGTCCGAGGACGCGCGGCGTGCCAGGCCGCCGACGAGCTGGCGGACGACCTCCTCGGAGTCGGCGGCCGTCCCCTCGCGGCGGGGGCGACGGCCCTCCGGGGACTCGAGGGAGCCCCGCTGGTCACTGCGTTCGCGGTGCAGCTCGTCCAGCGGCTGCGCGATCAAGATCCGGCGGTGACCCCGGCGCTCCTCTGGCTCGACCGCCGTCTCGCGGCTCAGGGGACGACTGCCGATGACATCGTCCGCCTCGAGCATCAACGACAGGCCGCGATGAACGTGACCGTCCGGAACGTGATCCTGAGCATGAGCCTGATGTCCGCGCTCGACTGGGCCGAGTTCTTCGAGAGCGTCAGCCTGGTGGACGAAGCGCTTCGGGCCGACCCGAGCTTCGCCGCGCTGGACTTCGTGACCCACGACCGCTACCGCAAGGCGATCGAGGAGCTCGCGCGGGGCTCGACCCGGTCCGAGCTGGATGTCACACGCGAGGCCGTGCGCCGCGCGAATCGCGCACGGGGCCCCGCGCGGGCGGCCGGCGACCCGCGGGACGAGCGGCGAGCCGATCCCGGCTACTACCTCATCGGGAGCGGCCGCCTGGCCCTCGAGGAGGCGCTCGGGTACCGCGCGCCGGCGGCGCGCCGCCTGCTCCGTGCCTACCTGGCGGGGAGGACGCCCGGGTACATCGGAACCATCCTCGTTCTCAGCGGGTTCATCCTCGCGGTGCCCCTCCTCGGCGCCGGTGCATCGGGGATCGGCTGGGCGAGCCTGCTGTTCCTCGGGCTCCTGGCGGCGGTCCCTGGCTCGGACCTCGCGATCGCCCTGGTGAACCGGAGCGTCACGGCGCTGCTCCCGCCGAGGGTGCTGCCCCGGCTCGAGCTTCGAGACGGCGTGCCGGCCCACCTGCGGACCATGGTCGTCGTCCCGGCCCTCCTGACCGATCGCGCCGAGGTCGACGAGCTGGTCGAGCGGCTGGAGGTGCACTATCTGGCGAATCCCGACGGGCAGTGTCACTTCGCGATCCTCTCCGACTGGGCGGACGCGGACGCGGAGAGCCTGCCGGGCGACGAGGAGACGCTCGCGAGGGCGCGCGAGGGGATCGGGCGCCTGAACCGCCGCCACGGCGCGGCGAATGGGAGCGGCGAGCGGTTCCATCTCTTCCACCGCCGACGGGTCTGGAACGAGCGCGAGCGGACGTGGATGGGGTGGGAGCGCAAGCGCGGGAAGCTCCACGAGCTGAATCGCCTGCTCCGGGGGGCGACGGACACCACCTTCCTGCCTGGGGGAGGCGCGCCGCCCGCCGTGCCGCCCGATGTCCGCTACGTCATCACGCTCGACTCCGACACGCGGCTGCCGAGGGGCGTCGTGAACCGGCTGGTCGGCACGATGGCGCATGCGCTCAACCGGCCGGGGTTCGATGCCGGCAGCGCCCGGGTCGTCGAGGGTTACGCCGTGCTTCAGCCGCGGGTCACGCCGCCGCTCCCCGGGGGCGAAGGGTCGGTCTTCCAGCGGCTGTCGTCCGGCCCGTCCGGGATCGACCCGTATGCGGCCGCCGTGTCCGACGTCTACCAGGACCTCTTCGGGGAGGGATCGTACACCGGCAAGGGGATCTACGACCTCGACGCGTTCGAGGCGGCCCTCGCTGGACGGGTGCCCGACAACGCGCTGCTGAGTCACGATCTCTTCGAGGGGATCTTCGCGCGGGCCGGCCTGGTCACGGACGTCGAGCTGTTCGAGACCGCGCCCTCGCATTACGGGGTCGCCGCCGCCCGCCAGCATCGCTGGGCGCGCGGCGACTGGCAGCTGCTTCCGTGGATCGTCGGGGGCGGATCGCGCCCGCCGGGCGGGTCGGTCCGGCCGTCGATCCCGCTGATCGGGCGCTGGAAGATGCTGGACAATCTCCGCCGCACCCTGTCGGCGCCGGCCGCCTTCCTGACCCTGGTGGCCGGGTGGACGCTGCCGCCACCGGTGGCGGCGGTGTGGACCGTGTTCGTCCTCTCGATGATCGCGCTCCCCGCGTTCTTGCCGGTCCTCGGGGGGGTGATCCCCCGGGCCCGAGGGATCTCGAGGCGGAGCCACGTCCGCGCGGTCGGCCGGGATTTCGCGCTGGCCGCGGCGCAGTCGGCGCTCGCGATCACGATGCTGGCGCACCAGGCCTGGCTGATGAGCGACGCGATCGCTCGGACCCTCGCCCGCGTGTACGTGACCCGGCGCCACCTGCTGGAATGGGTGACGGCCGCGCAGGCGAAGGCCGGGCTCCGCCTGGACCTCCGCGGCTTCTATGGGCGGATGAGCTGGACCGTGGCGCTCGCCGCGGGCGCCTCGGCCGTCGTCGCGTGGAGGGGCTCCGGGGCCTGGCCCGTCGCGCTGCCCTTCGTGCTGCTCTGGGCGGGGTCCCCCGTGATCGCCCGATGGATTAGCCTGCCGTCGCTCGCCAAGCGGGCCACGCCCCTGTCGGCCGAGGATGCGCGGGCCCTCCGGGTGATCGCCCGGCGGACCTGGCAGTTCTTCGCCACGCTCGTCGGCCCCGAAGACCACGCCCTGCCTCCTGACAACTTTCAGGAAGACCCGAACCCCGTCGCGGCTCACCGCACGTCGCCCACGAACCTCGGGCTCTACCTGCTGTCCACGGTGGCCGCTCGCGACTTCGGCTGGTTCGGGACGCTGGACGCCGTCGAGCGACTCGAGGCGACGCTCGAGACGATGAGCCATCTCGAGCGCTTTCGCGGCCACTTCTACAACTGGTACGACACCAGGGAGTGCGGGCCCCTCGATCCGAAGTACGTCTCGTCCGTCGATAGCGGCAACCTCGCCGGGCATCTGATCGCGCTCGGGCAGGCGTGTCGGGAGATGAGCGCCCGCCCGCTGCTCGGGGGGCCGGCGCTCGCCGGAGCCGAGGATGGGGCGCTCGTCGCCCGCGAATCGGCGGGCGCGCCGGCCGCCGGTGGCCGCGCGCGCCTCGCCGCCCGGCGACGTCTGGACGGGGCCCTCGATGCCCTGATGGCGCGCCTTCGGACGACTCCTCGCACTGTGGCCGAGTGGACGGGTCGCCTCGCGGAGCTCGAGGTCGCCGCCGCCGAGGTCACGACCGCCGCGCGCGCCCTGATCGAGGACGACCCTGAAGGCGGGCGGGCAGCGCTCCCCTGGGCGGAGGCCACGCTCGCCGGCATCCGGAGTCACGCCCGTGACATCGACACGCTGGTGCCCTGGGCCCGGTTACTCGCCGGGGACCCCGTGTCGAGGCTCGCGCCGGGACTGCCGGCGATGGAGCGCCTCGCGGCCGGTCTCCTGCCCCTGTCCGACACCCCGGGGTGGTGCGAGGCGGCGATTCGGGAGCTGACGGCCCGGCGCGCCCAGGCGCCGACCGGGGCCGACGGCGGTCGCGCCGCCCGCGAGCGGCTCGATGCGCTCACCGGGGATCTGGAGCGCTCGGCGGTGGCGTCCCGGGCGCTGATCCGCCGCCTCGTGATCCTCGCCCAGCGGGCGGAGGCAATGGTCGCGGGCATGGACTTCGGCTTCCTGTTCGACCCGAAGCGGAAGCTCTTGTCCATCGGGTACCGGGTCGCGGAGGGGACTCTCGATCCCGGCCATTACGATCTCCTCGCCTCCGAGGCGCGGCTCACGAGCTTCGTCGCAATCGCGAAGGGCGATGTCCCGGTCGCGCACTGGTTCCGGCTGGGCCGCGCCCTGACGCCGGTGGGCCAGGACTCGTTGCTGGTCTCGTGGTCGGGATCGATGTTCGAGTATTTGATGCCCACGCTCGTGATGCGCGAGCCGCCGGGGAGCCTGCTGGATCAGACCGGCCGGCTCGTCGTCCGCCGCCAGATCGCGTATGGCGCCGAGCGCGGCGTGCCGTGGGGAGTGTCGGAGTCGGCGTACAACACCCGCGACCTCGAGCTGACGTACCAGTACTCGAACTTCGGCGTGCCGGGCCTTGGGCTCCAGCGGGGCCTCAGCGAGGATGTGGTCATCGCCCCCTATGCGACGGCCCTGGCGGCGATGATCGATCCGGCGGCCGCGGTGAGGAACTTCCGGCGCCTCACCGAGGCCGGGGCGATGGGCCCCTATGGCTTCTACGAGGCCCTCGACTACACGGCGCCCAGACTCCCCGCGGGCACTCCCGTCGCGATCGTCCGGACCTACATGGCGCACCACCAGGGAATGCTGGTCGTCGCCATCGCGAATGCCGTCCACGACGGGGCGATGCGCACGCGGTTCCACACCGAGCCCTCGATCCAGGCCACCGAGCTGCTGCTGCAGGAGCGGACACCCCGGGACGTCGCCGTGATCCGGCCCCGGCCCGAGGAGGTCGCGGCCGCCGCCGACGTGCGGGAGTTCGTCCCGTCCGTGGTCCGGCGGTTCAGCTCGCCGCACGGTCCGGCCCCCCGCGCGCATCTCCTGTCCAATGGACGCTACGCGGTGATGGTCACGGCCGCGGGCTCCGGATACAGCCGCTGGCGTGAGCTGGCCATCACCCGCTGGCGGGAGGACGCGACCCGCGACGTCGGGGGGACGTCCGTGTACCTTCGCGACGCGCGCACCGGCGAGAGCTGGTCGGCGGCCTACCAGCCGGGCGGGACCGCGCCGGACAGCTACGAGGCGGTGTTTTCCGAGGATCGGGCAGAGATCGTCCGGCGGGACGGGGCGATTGCCACCACGGTGGACGTGATCGTGTCACCCGAGGACGACGCCGAGGTGCGCCGCGTGTCGCTCACGAACCTCGGGACGCGGGACCGGGAGCTGGAGGTGACGTCGTACGCCGAGATCGTGCTGGCCCCGCTGTCGGCCGATGCGGCGCACCCGGCGTTCTCCAACCTGTTCGTTCACACCGAGGCTGCCCCCGAGCTCGACGCGCTGCTCGTGACACGCCGGCCCCGGTCGCGCGCCGAGCCACAGGTGTGGCTGGCTCACGTGGTCGTGGTCGATGGTGAGACGGTTGGCGACGTCCAGTGGGAGACCGATCGCGCCCGGTTCCTTGGCCGGGGCCGTGAGCTTCGGGCGCCCCTCGCCGTGCTCGAGGACGGGGCGCTCTCCGGCACCGTGGGCGCCGTGCTCGACCCGATCGTCAGCCTCCGGCGCCGGCTTCGGATCCCTCCGGGCACCACCGCCCGGGTCACCTTCTCGACCCTGGTCGCGCCGTCGCGCGCGGCGGCCCTGGCCCTGGCGGAGAAGTACCATGACGCCGCGACGTTCGAGCGTGTCGCCACGCTGGCGTGGACGCAGGCCCAGGTGCAGCTCCACCATCTCGGCATCGGCCCGGACGAGGCCCACCTCTTCCAGAGTCTCGCCGCGCGCATTGTCTACTCGAACCGCGCGCTCCGAGCCTCCGCGGACGTGCTCGCGCGTCACACCGGTGGCGCCGCGGCTCTCTGGGCGCACCGGATCTCGGGGGACCTCCCGATCGTCCTGGTCCGGATCGACGCGCCCGAGGATGCGGGGGTCGTGCGGCAGCTCATCCGGGCGCACGAGTACTGGCGGATGAAGCAGCTCGCCGTCGATCTGGTGATCCTCAACGAGCGGACGGCATCGTACGTGCAGGACCTGGAGGAGCTGCTGGAGACGCTGGTCCGGACGAGCCGGTCGGCCGCCCCGCCCGGAGCCTACGAGCCGCGCGGGAGCGTGTTCATCCTTCGGGCAAACCAGATGGCGGCAGCGCAGCGGGACGTCCTCCAGGCGGCGGCGCGCGTGGTGCTGTCGAGCCGCCACGGGCCCCTGGCCGAACAGGTCGTGCGCGCCGAGCGAGGGGAGACGGCGACGGTCGTCTCCCGGGTGGGACGCGTGAAGGCGGCCGCGCCGCCTGGGGCCCCCGCCGCACGACCGGACCTCGAGTTCTTCAACGGGCTCGGCGGCTTTGCCGCGGATGGCCGCGAATACGTGACGATCCTCGGCGCCGGCCAGTGGACGCCGGCCCCCTGGATCAACGTGATCGCCAATGCGGCCTTCGGCTTTCAGGTCTCCGAGTCGGGGTCCGGGTACACCTGGTCCATCAACAGCCGGGAGAACCAGCTCACCGCGTGGTCGAACGATCCGGTGAGCGATCCGCCGGGCGAGGCGATCTACGTGCGGGACGAAGAGAGTGGGGAGCTGTGGGGCCCGACGGCGCTCCCGATCCGTGAAGAGGCCGGGTCCTACGTGGCCCGTCACGGCCCGGGGTACAGCCGGTTCGAGCGCGTCGCCCACGGCATGTCGCTCGAGCTGCTGCAGTTCGTGCCGCTCGACGCCGCGATCAAGGTGTCCCGTCTCACCCTGACGAACGAATCGGGCCGCTCGCGGCGGCTGTCCGTGACGGCCTACGTCGAATGGGTCCTCGGCACGTCACGGAGCGCCTCCGCGCCGTTCGTCGTCACCGAGATCGACCCGGCCACGGGGGCGATGCTCGCGCGCAATCCCTGGAACGCCGACTTCGGCGCGCGTGTCGCGTTCGCGGACCTCGGGGGCGCCCAGACCGCGTGGACGGGCGACCGGACGGAGTTCCTCGGGCGGGCCGGCACGCTCGATCACCCGCAGGCGCTCGAGCGAGGAGGCCGCCTCTCGGGGCGGGTCGGCGCCGGGCTCGACCCCTGCGGCGCCCTCCAGGCGATCGTCGAGCTCCGCGCCGGGGAACAGACCGAGGTCGTCTTCCTCCTCGGCGAGGCGGGGAGCCGGGAGGAGGCGACGGCATCGATCGTCCGCTATCGGGCGACCGACCTCGACGAGGCCTCGCGGACCGTCGCGGGGCGCTGGGACGGCGTCCTGGGAACGGTGCAGGTGACGACGCCGGACCGCTCCATGGACGTGCTGCTCAACCGCTGGCTGCTCTACCAGACGCTCGCATGCCGCGTGTGGGCGCGGTCGGCCTTCTACCAGGCCAGCGGCGCCTACGGGTTTCGCGATCAGCTTCAGGATGTGATGGCGCTCGCCGTGGCGAGGCGGGACCTCGCGCGCCAGCACGTGCTCCGGGCCGCCGCCCGGCAGTTCGTCGAGGGCGACGTCCAGCA
Source organism: Candidatus Rokuibacteriota bacterium (assembly GCA_016188005.1). Taxonomy (NCBI): domain Bacteria; phylum Candidatus Rokuibacteriota; species Candidatus Rokuibacteriota bacterium. Next base: position 21,584 of record JACPIQ010000125.1, read on the forward strand.
CTGGTGGCATCCGCCCACCGGTCGGGGTGTCCGGACCCGGGTCTCCGACGACCTGCTCTGGCTCCCCTACGTGGTCGGCCGGTACCTGGAGACCACCGGCGACGCGGATCTCCTCGACGAGATCGTGCCCTTCCTCGACGGGCCGCTGCTCGCCGCCGGGCAGTCCGAGTCGTACTTCGAACCGCGCGTGTCCGAGGAGCGGGCCACGCTCTTCGAGCACGGCGCCCGCGCCCTCGACCGCAGCCTGGCGGTCGGCAGCCACGGGCTCCCGCTGATGGGGACGGGAGACTGGAACGACGCGATGAATTGCGTGGGTGCGGAGGGGAAGGGGGAGAGCGTCTGGCTCGGCTGGTTCCTGCACGCAGTGCTCTCGGAGTGGGCCGAGCTGGCCGATGCGCGCGGGGAGGGCGAGCGCGCGAAGGCCTGGCGGTGCCACGCCGATGCGCTCCAGGGCTCGGTCGATCGGGAGGCCTGGGATGGCGACTGGTACCGGCGCGCGTACTTCGACGACGGGACACCGCTGGGGTCCGCCGCCAACGATGCCTGCCGCATCGATTCGATCGCGCAGTCGTGGAGCGTGATCTCGGGCGCCGCTCCGGCGGCCCGGGGGAAGCGGGCGATGGCGGCGGTCGATCAGCACCTCGTCCGCCGGGGGGACGGCGTCGTCTCGCTCCTCACGCCGCCATTCGACGGCACCGCCCCGGACCCGGGCTACATCAACGGGTATCCGCCCGGGGTCCGGGAGAACGGCGGGCAGTACACACACGCGGCGGTCTGGGCCGTCATCGCCTTCGCCATGCTGGGTGACGGAGACAAGGCCGCCGAGCTCTTCGCGATGCTGAACCCGATCAATCACACCAGCACGCCGGCCGGCGTTCACCGGTACAAGGTCGAGCCCTACGTCGTCGCGGCGGACGTCTACGCGGAGCCTCCGCACGTCGGGCGCGGGGGCTGGACCTGGTACACGGGGGCAGCGGGGTGGATGTACCGGGCCGGGCTCGAGTCGATCCTCGGCTTCCGGCTGCGCGGCGCGCGGCTCGTGCTCGACCCGTGCATCCCGCGGGCGTGGCCGGGCTTCGCGATCGCCTTCCGCCATCACTCGGCGCGGTACGAGATCGTGGTCGAGAACCCTCGGGGCGTGAGCCGGGGGGTGGCTTCCGTGGCACTCGATGGCGTGCCCGTGGACGGCTCGATGGGGATCCCGCTCTCGGACGACGGGAAGACGCATCGGGTCCTGCTCGTCCTCGGCGAGGGCCCGCCCGGCCCGTAGGGGTACGTTTCCGCCCGACGGGCGGGTTCGCGTGGTTCGGGCCGATCCGCGTCTCGGGCTGAGCCGTCCGGGATTCCCTGGGCCTGCAGGCAATCCTCGCCAGCGGGGCCGGCGCGAGGGCGACTGCACCTCCGGGCCCGGCGCCCCACCGCCCCCGCCGTGATCACGCCCCCCAGAGGCTGGCGCGCCACTTGACGGCGATGAGCGCCGTGCAGCCGAGCCCGGCTGCGCAGTAGAGCGTGACGGTGGTCGCATACCCCATTCGCTCGATGAGGAGGCCGGAGGCCATCAGGCCGAGGGGCAGGCCGTATACCGCGAGCATCCGGACCCCCATCACTCGTCCCCGGAAGCGCTCGCGGGCCGCGGCCAGGAGCGTGGTGGCCATCGAGATCACGGCGATGCTTTGCGCGAACCCGCCGAAGCCGAGCAGGAGGGCGCCGGTAGTGAGGGTCCGGGCGTGCCCGAAGCCGAGCAGGAGGGCGTACCAGGCCAGGATCGTGACGACCATGAGGCGCTGGGGCCGGCGCGGCCCGCCAGACACCACCATCGCGATCGACCCCAGCAGGGCGCCCGCAGAGAAGCTGGCGATGAGGTACCCCAGCCCCTTCTCGCTGGTCTGGTAGACGTGCTTCGCGACGTACGGCAAGAGGCCGTGCGACATGGGGTATGCCGTCAGGTTGACGAGGAAGGCGAGCCACATCGTGGCCAGCAGGCGCGGGGTCGTCCAGATGTGGACGAGGCCATCCTGGAGCTCGCGCCAGTGCGACGGACGGGACGCGCCCCCCCCGCGCCCGGGTCCCCACGCGCCCTCCGGGGGGCCGCCTGGCGCGTGGACCGGCAGCCCGCGGGACACGCCGAAGGTCAGGGCCAGGCCCGCGAGGTAGAAGCTCACGACGACGGCATACGCAGGCCCGATGCCCAGGGCGGCGAAGAGCCCCGCGCCGGCGAGCGCCCCGGTGACGCGCGCCGAGTCCATCGTGGTCCGCGACAGGCTGAGCGCCCCCGAGAAGTGAGCTGGCGGCACGGTGTCGCCGATCAGGGCGTTGCGCATCACCGGGTCGTTGGGACGGACGAGGCCGGCCACGGCCGCGACGGCGAACGCCTGGGACGGGGTCAGCCGCCCGGCGAGCGCGAGCAGCATCAGGATCAGCGCCAGCGCGGCGTAGCCCGCCCGCATGACGCAGAGCATGGCGCGGCCCCCGAGCCGGTCACCCAGCACACCGAACATCGGCGCGCCGAGCGTGCCGAGGAAGTGCAGCGAGCCGAAGACGGTGAGCAGGAGCACCGAGCCCGTGTGCACCAGCACGTACCAGCCCAGGATGAGCGCCTCCATCTCGGACGCCCACGAGGTGAAGAGATCGGCCGGCCACTGGAAGCGGAAGCTCCTGACCCGGAAGGGGGCCAGCGTGAGGGATGCTCGGGGAGTAGTCACCGCGCGGGCAAGGATCGCAGGAGGCCGGCCCAGCCAGGCGAGGATCTGGCCCCACGAGGGGGGAGCGGCTCGCCCTCTCTCTCGTGGGGCTCGCGCCTACGCGCCGAGGCGACCGACGATCGTGACCGAGGAGACGTTCTGGGTCGGGAAGCCGCCGAGGTTGTGCGTGAGACCGAACACGGGGTCGCCCGTCTGCCGCTCGCCGGCCCGGCCGCCGAGCTGCAGGTACATCTCGTAGAGCATGCGCAGGCCGGAGGCGCCGATCGGGTGGCCGAAGCACTTCAGGCCGCCGTCGATCTGGCAGGGCACCCGGCCCGCCGAATCGTAGAAGCCGTCGAGCACGTCCCCGCTGCCCTTCCCCTCCGCCGAGATGCCGAGGTCCTCGAGGGTGACGAGCTCGGTGATCGAGAAGCAATCGTGCACGTCGACGAGCGACACCTGGCTGCGCGGGTCCCTGATGCCGGCTTCCTGATAGGCACGCTTCGCGGCGACGCGCGTCGTCGCGAAGTAGCTGCCGTCCCACTCGTCGTACGAGAGCTCCTGCCCGTTCGACACCGCGATCTGCAGCGCCTTGACGCCGATGAGGTCCGTCTTGCCGAGACTGCGCGCGATCTCGGGCGTGGTGACGATGGCGCACGCCGAGCCGTCCGACACGCCGCAGCAGTCGTACAGGCCGAGTGGCTCCGCCACCATCGGCGCGTTCAGGACGTCGTCCTCGCTGATCCGGTTCCTCAGGTGCGCCTTCGGATTCTTCGACGCGTTGTCGTGGCTCTTCACCGAGATGTGGGCCATGGCGCGCTTGAGATCGCTCCGATCGACGCCGTGCTTGGCGCGGTACGCGGTGGCGAGCTGGGCGAACGACCCCGGTGCCGAGAGGTTTGGCCAGTAGAGATTGTTGAGGTTGCCGCGGCCGCGCTGGGGCAGCCCGCCGTAGCCGGTGTCCTTCAGCTTCTCGACGCCGAGCGCGAGCGCGATGTCCACCGCGCCCGAGGCGACGGCGTAGCAGGCACCGCGGAAGGCCTCGGTGCCCGTGGCGCAGTAGTTCTCCACACGGGTGACCGGGATGTAGGGCAGGCGCAGCGTCATGGCCAGCGGCACGCCGGACTTGCCCACGTGCTGGTCCTCGATGGCGGTGCCGAACCACGCCGCCTCGATCTGGTGGCGCTCGACGCCAGCGTCCTTCGCCGCCTCCTCGAAGGCCTCCACCATGAGGTCCTCGGCGTTGGCGTCCCAGCGCTCACCGAACTTCGAGCAGCCCATGCCGAGAATGACGGCCTTGTCCTTGATTCCTGTAGCCATGGGAAGTCCCCCCC
>JACPIQ010000126.1 GCA_016188005.1 Candidatus Rokuibacteriota bacterium
ATTGAAGCGTCCCAGGTGCTCGTCGGGTCCATCCCCGCGAACCGCGGTTTCCGCGGCGTCGACGCCGCGGCTCCATTGAAGCGGCTGCATGTGCGCCTTCCGAGAAAGGAAGGCCCTCGGGTTTCCGCGGCGTCGACGCCGCGGCTCCATTGAAGCTTGGCGAGTGGGACGGGAAGGACGCGGGGTCCGGCGGTTTCCGCGGCGTCGACGCCGCGGCTCCATTGGGGCGACACGCGACACAGCATGCCCGAGCCTGGGCTGCCTCGCCGTGTCCACAGCAGACGTGGGGCCGCACGCACGACGCGGTCTCGGCCGCGTTGACGAAGTATCCGGACACCCGAGGCTCGCCCCCAGGCGTCGGCCCGGGGCGCCCGTTCAGGGCCGGAGCGACAGGAGGGCGAGCAGGCCGAAGCCCGCGATGATCGTCCCCGAGGCGCGGTTCACCCAGCAAAGCCCCCGGGGCGTCACGCGCTGCCTCAAGAGGCCCACGGCGCCGCTCAGCGCGAGCCACCAGAGGGCCGAGCCCGCGAACACGCCCAGGACGAGGGCCCCCGCCGCCGCGTACTCCGATCCCGCCCCACCGATCCCGAGTCCGACGAAGACGGCGGCGAAGGAGAGGATCGTCATGGGGTTGGTCACGGTCAGCAGGAAGGTGGAGCCGCAGGCGCCCGCGAGCCCGGCGCCGCGGACCGGCGCAGCATCCTCGGCCGGCCGCGCCAGGAAGGTCCGCGCCCCGAGCCCGCAGAGGAAGGCGCCGCCGAGAGCGCGGAGCCAGACCTGCTGCCCCACCAGGATGCCGGAGGCGGGAGGCGGCGGTGAGCCCGAAGCCGGCCACGGCCCCGTAGAGCGCGTCCGCCGTCGCGGCCCCCAGGCCGGAGGCGAACCCGACGGCCCGGCCCTGGGCCAGCGTGCGGCGGATGCAGAGGACGCCGATGGGCCCCACGGGGGCGGCAATGGAGAAGCCGATGACGAGTCCCCGGAGCAGCACGGCAGGGCGCGGGAGCCGTTCCCTAGCAGCCGGCGAGACGGGCCAGCACGGGCTCCATGCGGCCGAGCGCCTTGCGGATATTTGCCTCGGAGGCGGCGTAGGAGAGGCGCAGGTACCCTTCGCCGTAGGCGCCGAACGCCGATCCGCCGAGGACGGCGACACCCGCCTCGTCCAGGAGCGCGGCGGCGACCTCCGCCGACGGCCGCCTGAGGGCGCTGATGTTGGGGAAGACGTAGAATGCCCCGCGCGGCGACCGGCAGGAGACGCCCGGGAACCGGTTGAGCCCCTCGACGATCACGTCCCGCCGCCGCTTGAACTCCGCCACCATCCGCGCCACGGGCTGCTGGTCGCCCTGGAGCGCGGCGATCCCGGCCCACTGGGTGAACGAGGCGGTGCACGAGTTGGAGTTGACCATGAGCCGGGCCACGTGCTCCGCCAGATCCCGCGGCATGACGCCATAGCCGAGGCGCCAGCCGGTCATGGCATAGGACTTGGAGAAGCCGTCGAGGATGATGGTGAGATCCCGCATGCCGGGGAAGCGGGTGATGGAGGCGAACTCCCCCTCGTAGAGGAAGGACTTGTAGATCTCGTCGGCGAGTACGGGGATGCGGTACCGGGCCGCGATCTCGGCGATGCGCCCGAGCTGCTCCAGCTCGAGCACCCCCCCCGTGGGGTTCTGGGGCGAGTTGATGATGATGAGCCTGGTCCGCCGCGACACCTTCTGCTCGAAGACGGAGAGGTCGAAGCCGAAGGCGGTCTCCTCCCGCAGCGGAATCGGCACCGGCACGCCGCCGACGAAGTTGATCACCGACTCGTAGATGGGGAAGCCCGGGTTGGGGTGGATGACCTCGTCGCCAGGATCCACGAGCGCCGTGATCACGAAGTACATGATGGGTTTGGCCCCGGGGGTGACGACGATCTCCTCCGGCGTGACCGCGAGCTGCCGCGTGGCCGAAACATCCTTGGCGATGGCCTCGCGCAGCTCCGGCAGACCCGCCGCGGGGCCGTAGTGGGTGGCGCCGTCGTCCAGCGCGCGCTTGGCGGCCTCCCGGATGTGCGCCGGCGTGTCGAAGTCCGGCTCGCCGATCTCGAGGTGAACGATCTCCTTGCCCTGGCGCTCGAGGGCGCGCGCCCGCGCGAGAACCTCGAAGGCTGATTCCGTCCCGAGGCGGGACATCCGCTGGGCGAAGTTCATGCAGGTTCCTTGGAAAGACACATCGGCGACATCATTATACTCGGAGGTGTGGAGCTGGTGGAGATCCCCGCGGGCTGGTTCTGGATGGGCCGGGAGGATGGCCACCCCGGAGAGCGGCCGCGTCACCGTGTCTGGGTCGACGGCTTCGCCATCGGCCGCTTCCCCATCACCAATATCGAGTACGCGCGGTTCCTCGACGCCACGGACGCTCCCCCGCCCCCGTGGTGGACCGATCCGCGCTTCTCGGGCAGAGACCAGCCGGTGGTCGGCGTGAGCTGGTTCGACGCCGAGGCCTTCGGCCAGTGGCTCTCCCGGGAGAGCGGCGAGGCGCACAGGCTGCCCTCGGAGGCGGAGTGGGAGAAGGCCGCGCGGGGCGGACTCGACGATGCCCGCTACCCGTGGGGTGACGAGCGGCCCACCGGCGCGCCGTTCGATCGACCTCCGGCCGTGGCCACCACCCCGGCCAACCCGCTGGGCATCCACGCGCTCTCCGGCGTCTGTCACGAGTGGTGCCTGGACTGGGACAGCGAGGCTTACTACCGGGAGTCGCCCGAGATCAACCCGCGTGGGCCGGACACCGGGACACGCCGCGCCTCGCGAGGCGGCGCCTGGCGGCATCAGGACCCGTGGAGCCCGGTCGCCCACCGCTCGTCACTGCCGCCCCACCTGCGGTACTCCGACTACGGCCTCCGCGTGGTGCGCGCTCCGGGCTGACCCCCGCCGGGCGCGACGGCCACTCCCGACCCAGCCCAACGTGAAGGATGCGCGCTACGCGTCGAGAGCGGCGAAGAAGGCCCGGACGTCGGCGGCGTCGTTGTGGAGGTGCGCCGAGACGCGCACGCGGCCATCGCCGGCCCAGACCAGCACCCGGCGCCCAGCCAGCCGCCGCGTGAGCGCCTCCGCGTCATCGGCGAGGAAGCAGACGTTGCCGGCGCGCTCCGCCGGCGCCTCGGGGGTGATGACCCGGCGGCCGCGCGCCTGGAGCCCGGCGATGAGCTCGCCGCCGAGGTCGAGGGCGTGCTCCAGGATCGCCTCGGGCTCGAGCCCCTCGCGCGCGCCGAGCGCATTGTCCAGCACGAAGCACCCCAGCAGGCTCGGGTTCCCCGCCTCGAGCCGGGCGGCGTCCTCCCGGAGGGTCATCGCCAGTGGATCGGCGGGCCCGGGGCGAGAGGCCACGCTGTGCCAGCCGACCGTCGCCGGAGCGAGATCGCCGACGCGTTCGGCGCTGGAGGCGAAGATGCCGACCCCGTGGGTCGCCAGCAGCCACTTGTAGCAGGAGGACACCACGAAGTCGCAGCAGTCGCCGGGCACGGGTGCCACGCCGAGCGCATGGGTGGCGTCCACGGCCAGCCAGGCGCCGCGCGAGCGCGCCAGCTCGGCGCAGCGCGCGAGATCGAGCCGCTGGCCCGTGAGAAAGCTCACGTGACTCACGAGGAGCAGCCGCGTGCGCGAGTCCACGGCCGCCGCCAGCGCGTCCATCGACAGGTAGTGGCCCGCGGTCCTGACGATGCGGGGCTCGACGCCGCAATCGCGCAGCGCCGCGACCGGATAGATCAGCGACGGGTACTCGAGGTCAGCGAAGACGGCATTGTCCCCGGGGCGCCAGGCGACCGAGCGGACGGCCTGGTTGAGCCCCTCGGAGGCATGCGCGAGGAGGGCCACGCGGGACGGCGGGACGCCCAGCAGCCGCGCCACGCGCTCCTTGGCCCGGCGGTAGACCGCGAAGATCTTGTCACGGCCGGTGGGGGAAGGGGGTATCTACTTCCGGCGGCGGGAGGATGGCGGAAACATCGGAATTATCGGGCGATGCGGATCGACTTCCCCGCGTGGAGAGGGGGCATGTCGGCGGCCGGCCGGCGTCCCCGCGCGG
>JACPIQ010000127.1 GCA_016188005.1 Candidatus Rokuibacteriota bacterium
CGCGCGGGGACGCCGGCCGGCCGCCGACATGCCCCCTCTCCACGCGGGGAAGTCGATCCGCATCGCCCGATAATTCCGATGTTTCCGCCATCCTCCCGCCGCCGGAAGTAGATACCCCCTTCCCCCACCGGCCGTGACACCACAAGTCGAACGCCCAGCAGGACTTCTGACAACATATGGTATCTTGGACCTCATATGTAGGGCTATGTAGATTCCCATGGGACTCACCCGCCGGTGTTGTCGTATGCCGGCCGTCGAAAGGGCCTGAGCCGTTGATTACGTTCAAGGTCGAAATCGAGCGGGAGGATGACGGCCGCTGGCTGGCCGAAGTCGTTGACCTCCCTGGTGTCCTCGCGTATGGCGACACGCAGCCTAACGCCCTGGCAAAGGTCCAGGCTCTTGCCCTGAGGGTGATCGCCGAACGGCTCGAACACGGTGAGGCCGGCCCGGATCTGCTGAGTATCTCCTTCAACGCTGCATGAGCGCTTGGCCGAGCACCCGTGCTCGACGGGTGCTGGCGGCCTTCTTGAGGATCGGCTGGACGGTCAAACGTCAGTCCGGCTCCCATCGCACGCTCTCCCGCCCAGACTGGCCGGATTTCGTGTTCGCGTTTCACGACGACGAAGAGATCGGGCCACGGATGCTGGCCAGGATCGCCAAGCGCACCGGCCTGCGGCCCGAGGACCTATGATCACCACGCGACCAGATATCGTCGCCCTCGAGCGGACTCGCTCCGCGCCGCCCAGCGCGTAGTTCGGCGCACCATGCGACTCTGCTCCCTGATGATGGAGAGCGTGAATGCCGAGTTGATTCGACGGCGTATTTGAGCCCCGTCGAATGCGTCCGAGTCGCTCAGCGCAGAAGTCATTGAAAAGCGTGGCGAAAACGTGGCCGCGGCCAAACACGGGTTCGAATCCCCTTGGGCCCACCAAACTGTTTTCGTTGGTGTTCTATGCTCGAGGTTTGAGGAATGCCCGACACTTCCTGAACCTGGAGCGCCAGTTTACGCTCCTACGCGGCCCGCACTCGCACCGCTTTGTCCTCGTAGAACGCCACCGCATGCTCGAGTTGCGGCGGCCGGATGCTGGCGTAGATCTGCGTCGTGTCGATCCGGCTGTACCCGTCCGCCGGGCAGGTGCCGACGGGGCGGGGCTGGGCGTTGATGGCGGGAGCAGAGCTGCCCCCTCTTTCACGGGATCATTGGCCGGAGCGTCGGGATGCAGGCGCTGCTCCGGGACATCGAGGACTTCGCCTCGTCCAACTTACCGGTTCTGATCCGGGGCGAGTCCGGCACCCGCAAGGAGCTCGTGGCCGGCGCGATCAAGGGCCTCAGCCGGAGATGCGGGCGCGGATACCGGACCATCAACTGCGCCGACATCACGCCCGAGCTCCTGCGGAGCGAGCTGTTCGGGCATGAGCGCGGCGCCTCGACCGGCGCTGTCGGGATCAAAGAGGGCGCTCCTCCCCCGGGGTGGACGGCGGCACGGTCTTCCTCGACGAGATCGGTGAGCTGCCGCCCAGGGCCCAGATGATGCCGCTCCGATTCCTCCAGAGCGGGGAAGGCCTGGCCGTGGGCGCCACGCACAACACGCCCATAAAGGTGTGTCGAGGTTGGTGAAACGTCGCGGCCCGCGTCGAAAGACCAACGATCGTCAGTGAGCCTTGACCCTGGGGGTGCCTCCAGGATATCATCCCGGCCACGGTTTCAAACGATGGGTGAAAAAATTGAACGCTGGGGATCCCGGGGCCGGCTGCCGTCGCCGCGGCGGAGCCGCGCCGAGCTCCGCCGGACCGAGATCTTCCGCGGGCTGGGCTCGGTCTTGCGGGCACGGGGCGTGGCCGGCACCACTATGGGGCAGATCGCCCAGCGTCTGGGAATGACGAAGGGCAGCCTCTACTACTACTTCAAAGACAAGGACGCCCTCCTCTACCAGTGCCATCTCCGCTGCATCGAGGTAAGCCTGCGCGCCCTCCGGAAGAGCCGCGCGAGCCGCCTGCCGCCGGACGTCCGTCTCCGCGAGGTGCTGACTTCGCACATCCGTGGGATCACCGAGGAGATCTACGGCTCGGTAATCATCACCGACCTTGAGAGCATCAGCCGGGCGCGGCGGCGGAAGATCGTGGCTGCGCGCGACCGGTTCGAGGGCGGGGTGCGCGACCTGATCCGCGAGGGCGTGACCCAGGGCGCCTTTCGGAAGGTTGACCCCAAGATCGCCGGCTTTGCCCTCCTCGGCGCCATCAACTGGATTGGCAAGTGGTACCGGCCGGAGGGGCCGCTCTCGTCGGTGGAGGTCGCCGAGCAGTTTGCCGACTTCCTCGTTGACGGCCTGCGGGCGGAGGCCTGAGGTGCGCGTCCTCGTCACCGGCGCGTCCGGTCTCATCGGCATGCACGCGACCGAGGCCCTGCGGGCGATGGGCACGGACCCCATCGTCTTCGACACGCAGCCGTTCACTCCGCCCGGCGGCGCCGCCCCCGGCGGCTGTTTGGTCGTCCCGGGCGACGTGACGGACCGCGGCGCGGTGCTCGCCGTGCTGAGGGATTTCGGCATCGACCGCATCGTCCACCTGGCCGCGGTGCTCCAGCGGTCGGCGCAGGACGATCCGCTGCGGGCGGCCGAGGTGAACATCCGGGGAAGCCTGAACGTGCTGGACGCAGCGCGCACGCTCGGCATCCGCCGCGTCGTCGTCGCGAGCAGCATTGCGGTGTACGGCCCGGCGCGGTACGACCCCATCGACGAGCAGCACCCGTGCAGCCCCACCACGGTCTACGGCGCCGGGAAGCTCTTCGTCGAACACTCCGGCCACGTGTTCCGGAAACTGCACGGGCTCGAGTTCGTCGCCCTTCGCTACGGGGCCACCTTCGGACCGGGCCCGCGCCAGGCGACGAGCGCCGGTGCGGCCACGGAGCTCCGCAGCTTCTTCGAGGACGCCGTGCGAGCCGGCGCGGTCAGCCTCTGGGGCCCGGAGGCAGCACGGCCACTCGTCTACGTGAAGGACGCCGCCCTCGCGACCGCGCTGGCGTGTCTTGTCGACCCTGCGCCGGCCTCGTCCGTCTTCAACGTGGCGGGCAGCCGCGCGGCATCGATGGCGGAGTGCGCCGACGTACTCGGCCGGCTGCTCCCGGGCCTCCGGGTCGTGCGCCGGGACGGCACGGGCATGACGCCACCGATGCCGGCGACGCTCGCGATCGACCGCGCGGCGGCGGAGCTTGGCTACCAGCCGCGCTACCCGCTCGCCGACGCCATCACCGACTACGTGGCCGCGTTGCGCGCCGGCGCGGCGGGCGCAAACCGAGGTCGCGTCACGGCCGATGCACCTTCCGTGGACTCTCGCTGAGGAGAGGAAGGGATACCCGCATGCGCTACCAGTCGTGGGCTGCGCCCGATACCGGGCTTCGCGTCAACAGCCACTTCTTCGAGACCGGCGAGGGCGTCGTCGTGGTCGACACCCAGCTGCACCTTCCGTTCGCGGAGGAGGTCCTGCAGCGGATCCGCGCGACGACGAGCGGCGATGTCCGCTACGTCATCAATACGCACGCGCATCCGGACCACTGGTACGGCAACACGGTGTTCAGGGCGGCCTTTCCGCGGGCGGGCTTCATCACCGCGCGCTCGGTCGCCGAGGACCTGCGCCTCACCGCGCTTCCCCGGCGCGAGCGATGGGAGCGGCTCTACGGCGATCGGATTCCCCGGGAGGACGAGCTCGTCTGGCCGACCGTCGTGTTCACGGGCCGGCTGACCCTCCGGCTCGGGGGCCTCACCATTCACGTCGACGAGTGGGGCCCGGCCGAGGCGAACGCCCACACCGTCGTCCACATCGAGGAGGACCGCGTTCTCCTCACCGGCGACGTCGTGGACAGCAAGAAGCATCCGTGGGTCGGCGAGCGGCATATCGACGACTGGATCGCGATGATCGAGGCCTTTCCCGCGCGGTACTCGGTCGACCGAGTGCTGCCCGGCCACGGGCAGCCGGGGAGGACCGAGCTCCTCGAGGAATCGAAGGACTGGCTCGTCAACTACCGTCGCGTCGTTGAGAGGCACCTTGACCCGGGCGCGACCGACCTCACCGAGGCGGGCGCCCAGCGCGCGTTCGAGGAGATTGTCGGGAAGTACCCCGACTACTTCCTCCCTCGCTGGGGCGAGTCCACGAACCTGGCCATCGGGCTCCGGAAGCTCGACGTCTCGTTCACCATCAACCGCGGCCGTCCCATCCGGACTCCAGACGGCAAGATGTAGCCATCTTGCGGAGGAGAGGCGCATGAACCGATGTGTCGTGTCCGCCCTGATGATCACCCTGGTCGCCGGCGTCGGGGCCAGGTCCGCGCTCGGGCAAGACGGCTTCCCGAGCCAGCCGATCGAGATCGTCTCGCCGTATCCGCCTGGTGGGCCCACCGACCGCACCGCGCAAGCGCTCGCGTCGGCGGCGCAGAAGCACCTCGGGCAGCGTCTCGTCGTGGTGTTCAAGCCTGGCGGCGGTGGTGCGATCGGGGCGACGTATGCCGCGAAGGCCAAGGCGGACGGCTACACGCTGTTCCTGCCGTCGCCAGGCGACACGACGGTGAAGCCCAACCAGACGAAGGTGAGCTACTCGTACCGCGACTTCGTCCCGATCGCCCGTGTCTCGCGCTCGCCCTACGTGCTCGCTGTCCGCGCCGACTCGCCCTGGAAGACGATCGAGGAGTTCGTCGCCGACGCGAAGAAGCGGCAGCTCAGCGTCGCGACGCTGGCGCCCGGATCGCTCGTCCGCATCGCCATGGAGATGTTCCATCGCGCCGCCGGGATCAGGCTCACCCAGGTGCCGCACACGGGTTTCGGCCCGACGACGGCCGCCCTGCTCGGGAGCCACGTCGATGCCGCGGAGACGGTCGTGCCGAGCATCGCGCCCCAGGTCGAGGCGGGCAAGGCCCGGGTCCTCGCGATCACCGGGCCGGCGCGGGTGAAAGAGCTGCCGAACGTGCCGACGTTCAAGGAGGCGCGGTACGACATCCCGTTCTCGGTGTGGATCGGCGTGTCGGCGCCGGCCGGCACGCCTCCCGAGCGGGTGGCCTTCCTCCGGCAGGCGTTCGCGAAGATCATCAATGACCCCGACTTCCTCGCGGCGGCCGGGAAGCTTGATGTCACGCCAGCCTACGCGAGCGGCGAGGAGTTGGGGCAGTGGATCGAGCAGGAGGACGCGCTCGTCAAGAAGCTTCTCAAGGAGTCGGCCGGGTCGTGACGCCGGACCGCGCGGCGTGGTCCGACGTGGTGGGCGGTGCCGCCTTCCTCGCGCTCGCCAGCGTCGTGTGCGTCGCTGCGGCCCGGCTCTCGGTCGGCACGGCGCTGGCGCCCGGGCCAGGATTCTATCCGCTCGTGCTCGGGATCGCCCTCGCCGTCCCGGCCGCGGTGCTCTTCGTCCGCGGCGTGCGGCGCACGAGAACCGTCCCGGCGGCCACCGCGCACGTTCCGCCCGGGGCGGTGCTGGTCGTCGCCGCAGACCTGCTCGTGTACCCGGTGCTGCTCACGTACCTAGGGTTTGTCGTCGCCACGCTGGTCTTCCTGGTTGTGATCTTTCGCGGTGTGGAGCTGAAGCGCTGGCTCCCGGCGACCGTGACCGCCGCCCTGATCACCCTGGTCGCCTACCTCGTGTTCGCGTATGCGCTGCGGATCCCGTTTCCGCGCGGGCTGTGGAGCTAGTCGGCCGGTGAGATACCGACGGTGAACTTCCTCCCCGATGTCCTCCACGGGTTCTCCGTCGCGCTGGCGCCGGTCAACCTGCTCTACTGCTTCCTCGGGGTCCTGATGGGCACGCTGGTCGGCGTGCTGCCCGGCCTCGGTGCCCCCGCGGCGATCGCCCTCCTGCTTCCCGCCACCCTCTCTCTCGATCCCGTCGGCGCCGTGATCATGCTCTCGGGCATCTTCTACGGTGCCATGTACGGCGGGTCGACGACCTCGATCCTGGTCAACATCCCCGGCGAGGCGGCGTCGGTCGTGACGTGCATCGACGGCTACCGCCTCGCGCGCCAGGGTCGGGCGGGAGCGGCCCTCGGGATATGCGCCATCGCATCGTTCACGGCGGGGACGCTGGGGGTCATCGGCCTCATGCTGCTCGCCGGCCCGCTCACCGCCGTCGCCCTGTCCTTCGGCCCGCCGGAGTACCTGCTCATCTTCGTCGGCGGTCTCGGCCTCGCAGTCTCGCTGGCGCAGGGGTCGGCCGTCAAGGGCCTCGTCATGGTCATCGCCGGGCTGATCGCCGGCACCGTCGGGATCGACACTGTGAGCGGCGAGGAGCGGTTCACGCTGGGCAGCAGCTACCTCCAGGGCGGGATCGATTTCATCGTCGTGGCCATGGGGCTCTTCGGCATCGCCGAGATCCTGGCGAACATCAAGGATCCACCGGAGCGCGCGGTCTTCTCCTCGAGGCTGTCGCAGCTCTTCCCGACGCGGGAGGACTGGCGGGCCGCGCGCACGCCGATCGCGCGGGGCTCGGTCGTGGGGTTCTTCCTGGGTCTGCTCCCCGGGGGCGGTGCGATCCTGGCGTCGTTCATCTCCTACGCCGTCGAGAAGCGGCTGTCGAAGACCCCGCAGCGCTTCGGGCGCGGCGCCATCGAGGGGGTCGCTGGGCCGGAGGCGGCGAACAACTCGGCGGCCGCGGCGGCGTTCGTGCCGCTGTTGACGCTCGGCATCCCGTTCAACGTGGTGACCGCCCTCATCCTGGCCGCGCTCATGATGCACGGCGTGCGGCCTGGTCCCTTGCTCGTCCAGAAGCATCCCGATCTCTTCTGGGGCGTCATCACGAGCATGTACGTTGGCAACGCGATGCTGCTCGCGCTGAACCTGCCCCTGGTGGGCCTGTTCGCGCAGTTGCTTCGCGTGCCGTACCGGATTCTCTTCCCGACCATCCTCGTCGTCACGTTCGCGGGTGCCTACAGCCTGAACAACAACGTCTGGGACATGGTCGCGATGACGACCTTCGGGATCATCGGTTACGTGCTCCGCCGGGGCGGCTTCGAGCCGGCCCCGTTCGTCCTCGCCCTCGTGCTGGGCGCGATGATGGAGCTGTCGTTCCGGCAGTCGCTGATCCTCTCCCGGGGCACGCTCGAGATCTTCGTGACGCGCCCGGCCTCCCTCGTCCTCCTGGCCGTCATCGTGACGGCCGCCGCCGCGTCCATCGCCCTGAAGCTCGGGACGCGGTCCAGTCAACCGTCGGGCGAGGCCGCGCTCTGATGGCGGCGCGGCGCCCGGGTCGCAAAGGAGACGCTCCATGATCAAGCCCTACCTGGCCTTCGCACTGCAGACCGCCACGTACGGCTGCAAGCACCGGCGGGACATCAAGCACAACATCGCCCACCTCGGACGGCAGATCGACGCCGCGATGTACATCAGCCAGATCGAGTACCCGACGCGGCTGATCGCGTTGCCGGAAGGGGCGCTGCAGGGGTTCTACGACGAGCACGCGCGCCTCGACCACCAGACGATCTGCCGCGACATCGCCATCGAGGTGCCGGGCGAGGAGACGGCCCTGCTCGCCGAGAAGGCCAAGCAGTGGGACGTCTACATCATCGCGCAGGCGAAAGTCCTGGAGCCGAGCATCGCGAAGGATCGGTTCTTCAATGCCGCCTTCATCATCTCGCCCTCCGGCGAGATCATTCACAAGCACCACAAGAGCCGGGTGTTCATCGCCGAGGGAACGACGACCCCGTTCGACGTCCACGACGCGTGGACGTCGAAGGTCGGCGACGGCCTGCAGTCGTTCTACCCGGTGGCCGACACCCCGATTGGGCGGATCGGCACGCTCATCTGCTACGAGGGGCGCTTCCCGGAGTCCGGGCGGCTGCTCGCCATGAACGGCGCCGAGATCATCTACCGGGCGACCCAGGTGGAGTTCCACACCACTCTCGGGTACTGGGAGCTGCAGAACCGCGGGCACGCGCTGAACAACTGCTGCTACGTCGTGTCCCCGAACAACGGCCCGAAGTACTTCTCGACCGAGGACCAGACCCCGTCGGCCACGGGGGGTGCGGGCGGGAAGTCGATGATCATCAACTACCGTGGCCAGATCATGTGCGAGGTCGACGGCGTCAACGTCAGTTACGCGGCGGCCATCATCAACGTCGAGGAGCTCCGGAGCTACCGGACGGAGAGCCGCTACAACCCGCTCGTCGCCCTGATCCCCGAGCTCTGGAGCCGGCTCTACGCGAAGGCCGCCGAGCGGTTCCCCTGGCCGAAGAACCTCTACGCGGAGCGTGCCCTCGGCTACGAGGAGCGCAAGGCGACGTTCGACGCGGTCGCGGACCAGATGGTGAAGAACGGGGTTCTGCGGCGCCCGGGCACGGAGGAGACAGCATGAAGGCGGCGTTCTTCAAGGAACACGGCGGCACCGACAAGATCCTCTGCGCCGACTACCAGGACCCCCAGATGGGGCCGGGCGACGTCCTCGTCCGCGTGGAGGCGTGCGGGCTTAACCACGTCGACCTGCTGCTGCTCGACGGCCGCTACCCGCCGCCGCTCGGCTTACCGCACGTCAACGGCTGCGACGCCGCCGGGCGGGTCGCCCGCGTCGGGCGCGAGGTTGCCGGGGTGGCGGAAGGCCAGCGCGTCGTCGTCTTCCCCGGATTCTCCTGCGGCCGGTGCGAGTACTGCCGGCGTGGCGAGCGCACGGTGTGCCTCCGGTACGGGTACCTCGGGGCAGCCCGGGACGGCGGGCAGGCCGAGTACGTCGCGGTGCCGGCGGGCAACGTCGTCGCGCTGCCCGAGGGCGTCTCCGGCCGCCACGCGGCCGCTTCCGCGATGACGACTCTCACCTCGTGGCACGCGGTCGTGGCCCAGGCACGGCTCGACCCCGGCCAGACGGTGCTCGTGCAGGCGGCCGGCAGCGGCGTCGGCAGCACGGCCATCCAGGTCGCGAAGCTCTGCCACGCGCGCGTCATCACGACCGTGGGCAGCGACGACAAGATCGACTTCGCGCGCTCGGTCGGCGCCGACGAGGTCATCAACTACCGCACGCACAACTTCGTGGAGGAGGTGAAGCGGCTCACCGACAAGCGGGGCGTCGACCTCGTGATCGAACACATCGGCGCCGACACCTTCGAGCGTAGCGTCTACTGCCTGGCCCGGCTCGGGAAGCTCGTGACGATCGGGTCCCACGCCGACCACTGGGGCCGCGTGGATCTGCGCCACGTGTACTCGAAGAACCTGCGCATCATCGGCACGAACCTCGGCACGATCGACGAGCTCCACGCGATCCTGCGCCACATGCAGGCCGGCCGGCTGCTGCCACCGATCGACCGCGTGTACCCGCTCGCCGAGGCACGCCAGGCGGTCACCTACCTCGCCGAGCGCCGCAACCGCGGCAAGGTCCTCCTGGAGCCGGAGGGCTGATGAAGCCCGCCCCCTTCGCCTACCACGCGCCAAGACGGCTAGAGGAGGCGCTCGCGCTGCTCGGGGCGCTGCCCGAGGCGAAGCTGCTCGCCGGCGGGCAGAGCCTCATTCCCATGATGAACTTCCGTCTCGCGCGGCCGCAGCACCTCGTGGACCTGGCCCGCGTGGACGGACTCGCGTCCATCCGCGCCGTGGGCGAGCGCATCGAGATCGGCGCAATGACACGCCAGGCGGCCGTCGAGACCTCCGCGGTGGTCCGCGACGGCTGTCCCCTCCTCGTCGACGCCCTCCGGCACGTCGGGCACTACGCCAGCCGCACGCGCGGGACGATCGGTGGCAGCCTCGCCCACGCCGACCCAGCGTCCGAGCTGCCGGTCGTCGCCTCGGCGCTGGACGCCGAGCTGGTGGTGGCGGGACCCGGCGTGACCCGCGTCGTCGCGCCGGCGGAGTTCTTCCGGGCGCCGCTCACCGTCGCGCTCGACCGCCGCGAGATCCTCACCGCCGTCAGCTTCGCGCGCATCGGCCCGCGCGTGGGCTGGGGGTTCACCGAGCTGAACCGGCGGCACGGCGGCTTCGCCATCGTCTGCGTCGCGGCCGTCCTCGAGGTCGACGGCGCCGGGCGGTGCACGAAGGCGGCGGTGGCGCTCGGCGGGGTGGCGGGCGTGCCGGTGCGGTCGGCGGGCGCCGAGGCCGGGCTGCTCGGCCATCCCCTGGATGACCGCCGGATCGACGCCGCCGCCGCGGCGGTGGCGGGCGACATCGATCCCGGGAGCGACCTCCACGCCTCCGCGGAGTACCGCCGCGAGATGGCGCAGGCCTTCACCCGCCGCGCGCTGGTCCAGGCGCGCGGCCGCTTCCAGGAGGGCCGGTGAGTATGGACACCTGTCTCGTTCGCATGCGCGTCAACGGCCGTCCCGTCGAGCGCGAGGTCCCGGCCCGCAAGCTCCTCTCCGACTTCCTCCGCGAGGACGCCGGTGCCCTCGGCGTCAACGTCGGCTGCGAGCAGGGCGTGTGCGGGAGCTGCACCGTCCTCGTCGACGGCGTCCCCGCGCGCGCGTGCCTGGCCTTCGCCGTGCAGGTCGACGGCGCCGAGATCCGCACTGTCGAAGGGCTCACGACGGACGGCAGTCTCCATCCCCTCCAGCAGGCGTTCCACGACCACCACGCGCTGCAGTGCGGGTTCTGCACGCCAGGCATGATCATCACCGCTTACGATTTCCTGGCCCGCCACCCGCGGCCCTCGATCGCGGAGATCCGCGAAGCGCTCTCCGGCAACCTCTGCCGCTGTACCGGCTACCAGCAGATCGTCGAGGCGGTGCAAGACGCGGCTCGCCTCGGCGCCGTCCCCGAGGGGGGCGAGCGGTGAGCGGCGGCAAGTGGGTCGGTCAGTCGGTCAAGCGGCTCGAGGACCGGCGCCTCCTGACCGGCCGCGGCGGTTTCATTGCGAACGTGGAGATCGCGAACCTCCACCACGCGGCCATCCTGCGCAGCCCGCACGCCCACGCGGACATCCGCCGTCTCGACGTCTCGGCCGCGCTCGCGATGGCGGGCGTCATCGCGGTGCTCACCGGTGAGGATGTCCGGCAGCGGTCGGATCCGTTCATGAACATCACCGGCCCCGTGCCCTACTGGAGCTGCGCCGTCGGCACCGCGCACTTCGTCGGCGAGCCCGTCGCCGTCGTGGTCGCCCGGGATCGGTATCTTGCCGAGGACGCCCTCGACGCCATCGAGGTCGACTACGAGCCCCTGCCAGCCGTCGTCGATCAGGAGGCGGCCCTCGCCCCGAACGCGCCGATCCTCCACGACAACCTCGGCACGAACCTCGCCGTGCGCCGGCGGTTCAGCTTCGGGGACGTCGACCGCGCGTTCGCCGAGGCCGACCTCGTGGTGCGCGAGCGCTACCGGTTCCCGCGGTACAGCCACTTTCCGATGGAGACGTACGGCATCCTCGCGAGCTGGGACGCGGCCTCCGGGCTCCTCACCGTTCGCGCGAACTTCCAGGGACCGTTCATCATCCACACGGTCATGGCGCGCGCCCTCCGCCTGCGGCAGAACCGCGTGCGGGTCATCGTGCCCGGCGACATCGGTGGCGGCTTCGGCCTCAAGTCGAGCATGTATCCGTACATGGTGCTGCTTGCGCTGGCCGCGATGAAGGCGGGCGTGCCGGTGAAGTGGATCGAGGACCGCCGCGAGGCACTCACCGCCAGCTCCAGCCACGCCGACCGCGTGACGTACATGGAGGCGGCCGTGCGGAAGGACGGCACCGTGCTTGCCCTCCGCACGCGCAACATCGACAACGTGGGCGCCTACATCCGGACACCGGAACCGGCCGACCTGTTCGCGCGCTTCAGCGCAATGACCGGCGCCTACCGGATCCGCGACGTCGCCCTCGACCTGTCGGCGGCGATGACCAACACGTCGCTCACCGGCCCCGTGCGCGGGTACGGCGGCCACCCGCTCTACTTCGCTCTCGAGCGGACGATGGACACGATCGCCGCCCGGCTGGGCATGGACCCAGCCGAACTGCGGTTCAGGAACTTCATCGGGGCGGGGGAGTTCCCGTACACGACGGCCACCGGCGGCGAGTACGACAGCGGCAACTACCCCGAGTGCCTCCGCCGGCTCCTGGCCCTGGCGCGGTACGATGAGCTGCGCGCCCGGCAACGGGCGGCGCGCGCCGAGGGCCGCCTGTTCGGGATCGGCCTCGCCACGATCGTCGACCCCTGCGTGACGAACATCGGGTACATCACGCTCGCGAAATCACCGGAGGAGCGCACGCAGCGGCGCGCCATGTCGGGCTCGGGGGACGTGGGGACGGTCCGGGTCGATCCGAGCGGCGACGTCGTCGTCCTCGCCACGAGCGTGCCGCAGGGCCAAGGCCACGAAACGATCATCGCGCAGATCGTCGCCGACGAGCTCGGCGTGCCGATCGAGCGCATCACCGTGCACGCCGAGGTCGACACCCTGGCCTCGGTCTGGAGCATTACCACCGGCTCGTACTCGTCGCGCTTCTCCTCGGTCGGCTCGAGCGCCTACGCTATGGCCGCCCGCCAGGTGCGGGCCAAGGCTGTAAAGATCGCCGCCCACGTGCTCGAGGTGGCCGAGGAGGACGTCGAGTGGAAGGACGGCGCCGCCGTCGTGCGGGGCGCGCCGCACACCGCGCTTGCCCTGCGGGCGATCGCCGGGATCGCGCACTGGAACCAGACGTCGCTGCCGGCGGGCATGGAGCCGAACCTCCAGGCGACCTACGCCTTCAACCTGCCGACCTCCCGGCCGCCGTTGGACGACGACCGCGCCAACACGCAGAACGTGTACGGCTTCGGTGCCGAGCTGGCCGTGGTCGAGGTCGACCGGGCGAGCGGCGTGGTGCGCGTCCTCGAGTACTACACGGTTCACGACTGCGGCACCGTGCTGAACCCGGCGCACGTGCGCGGCCAGGTCCAGGGCGCGGCCGTCCAGGGCATCTCGGGCGCGCTCTGGGAGCAGATGCGATGGGACGAGAGCGGGCAGTACCTCACCGCGAGCCTCCAGGACTACCTGATGCCGACAGCGATGGAGGCGCCCGACATCGGGATGGACCACGTGGAGACGCCGTCGCCGAACACCGTCCTCGGGTCGAAGGGCATCGGGGAGGCGAGCTCGATGGCGGCGCCGGTGACGGTCGCCAACGCCGTGGCGGACGCGCTCGCGCCACTCGGCATCCCGGTCACCTCGCTGCCGCTCTGGCCGGACACGGTCTGGCGCATGCTGAAGGAGGCGCAGGGACCATGACCATGGACACGCTCGAGCTTCCGGCGCACGTCAACGCCGCTCAGTGGATCGTGGACCGGCACGTCGCCGCCGGGCGCGGCGGGCGCACCGCGATCCATTTCGAGGGCGCCACGTGGACGTACGCGGACTTCCAGTCCCTCGTGAACCGCTCGGGTAACCTGCTGCGGGAGCTCGGCGTCGAGATCGAGAACCGCGTTGGCCTCCTCATGCTCGACTCCCCGGAATACCTCGCGGCCTTCCTCGGCGCAGTGAAGATCGGCGCCGTCCCCATCTGTCTCAACACGCTGCTGGGCCCAGCGTCGTACGAGTACATGCTGAACGACTCGCGGGCGAAGGTAGTGATCGCGCACGAGGAGGTCGCGGCGAACCTGTTCAAGGTCCGCGCGAACCTCCGGTACCTCCGCCACGTCGTGATCCTGGGGTCGCCGCCGTCCGGCTACCTCTCCCATGCGGAGCTGATCGGGCGCGCCACGGCGGTCCTCGACCCAGAGCCCCGGGCCCGGGACGACTGGTCGTTTTGGGCCTACACGTCGGGCAGCACCGGTGAGCCCAAGGCGGTCATGCATACCCACGCCACGCTCATGGCCGGGACCTGGTACTTCCCGCGCCACGTGATGGCGCTCGGCGAGGCCGACACGATCTTCTGTATGGCCAAGCTCTTCTTTACGTACGGGACCGGCCTCAACATGTACATGCCGCTCGCCAACGGCGCCGCCACCGTGCTGAATCCGCGCCGCCCCGTGCCGGACGAGCTCTTCCGCATCCTCCACCGCTACCGGCCCACGATCTTCGCCGCCGTGCCGACGATGTACGCGGCGATGTTGCAGGTGAAGGACGCCGCGCGCACCTACGACCTCGGGTCGCTTCGCATGTGCTGGAGCGGTGGCGAGGCGCTGCCGCCGCCGATCTACCACGAGTGGCGCGACCGGTTCGGTGTCGAGATCCTCGAGCTGCTCGGCTCCAGCGAGCTGATCCACGGCTTCTGCACGACGCGTCCCGGCATGAACCGGCCAGGGAGCATCGGCGTCCCGGTGCCGGGCTACGAGCTGCGCATCGTCGACGACGCGCTCACCGACGTTCCCGACGGGAAGGCCGGGCGGCTGATGATCGCGGGGCCGAGCGTCTTCGCCGGCTACGCCAACCGGCGCGAGAAGAATGAGGCGACGTTCTTCGGCAAGTGGATGCTCTCCTCCGACACCGTCCGCCGCGACGGGGAGGGCATCTACTGGTTCGTGGGGCGGAGCGACGACATGCTGAAGGTCGGGGGCGCCATGGTGTCGCCCATCGAGATCGAGAACGTTCTCGTCGAGCACCCGGCGGTGCTGGAGGCCGCCGTGATCGGGGCGCCGGATGAGCACCAGCTCGTCAAGCCGAAGGCCGTGGTCGTGCTCAAGCAGGGATTCAAGCCTGGCCCCGAGCTCGAGGCGGAGCTGACCGCACTCGTGAAGGGCCGGCTCGCGCGGTACAAGTACCCGCGCTGGTACGTCTTCGTCGACCAGCTCCCGAAGACGGCGACGGGGAAGATCCAGCGCTTCCAGCTCCGCGACGGAACGCTTAGAGGCCTGGGCTAGGCTGAAACACGGGTTCGAATCCCGTTTGGGCCACCAAAGTGTTTTCGTTGGTGTCTTATGCTCCAGGTTTGAGGAAATGCCAGACTTTTCCTGAAACCTGGAGCGTCATTTTGGAGACCGGGACCGCCAAGCGCCTTATCCTCCGCATCCTCGAGGCCGGAACGGTGAGCTTCTCCGGCCACGCGCTTGCCGAGATGCGGAAGGACAAGCTCACCACGGTGGATTGCACCAATGTCCTCCGGGGAGGTGTTGTGGAACCCGGGGAGTTGGAACGGGGAAGCTGGCGGTACCGGGTGAAGACGAACACCATCTGCGTGGTGATCGCGTTCAGACCGGAAACGGAGTTGGTAGTGGT
The DNA here is from genome assembly GCA_016188005.1 of Candidatus Rokuibacteriota bacterium. NCBI lineage: Bacteria > Candidatus Rokuibacteriota > Candidatus Rokuibacteriota bacterium. Next base: position 15,054 of record JACPIQ010000127.1, read on the forward strand.
GACCGCATGGAGGATTGGACGGTGATGGCATGCACGGTGTGCGGGGAGCGGATGAAGGCACGGAGGGAGAATTGGCGCTATGAGGCAAGCGGCTTGCCCCACGTCACCCTGACGAGCGTGGAGGTGAGGCGCTGCCAGAAGTGCGGTGAGACGGAGGTCGCCATCCCGGCCATCGAGGAGCTCCACCGCACAATCGCCGGGGCGCTCATCCGCAAGCGCGCCCGCTTGGCGCCGGCCGAGATCAAGTACCTGCGGAAGTACCTCGGGTGGGCCGGGACGGACTTCGCCCGGCGCATCGGGAGCACCGCCGAGACCGTCTCCCGCTGGGAACACGGGAAGATGCCGATGGGCCTGGCGGCCGAGCGGTTGCTCCGGCTGATGGTGGCCAAGGAGGCCCCGGTGAGTGACTACACGGTAGACGTCCTGGCGCAGGTGGCGGCCGATGACCGGAAGCCGCGGCCCGTTCATCTAGCGCTGAGCCGGGAGCGCAAGGGCTGGCGCTATCGGCCGGATGCCACTCTCGTCACGGCCTGAGCGGGGTGTCAAGAGAAGGGGATGGCGGCCGTTGGGTGACTAGTCGTTTCCCTCGGCGCACCCGGGGTCAAGTTCGATCTCCATCTCTGTTCGATCCCGGCGTTTCGGTATGCCGCCGCCCCTTGTGCCCGCGGTCAGACACCCGGCACAGGAAGAACAGCTGCAGACAGTCCGGTCGGCCGCAGATGACGTCGAACACTCACGCCACCTCGCCTATCCACCCCCACCACCGCCTGCCTAGGAGCCTTTGCGAGTCTCGGCGAGAACACGCTCCAGCGCTTCCCGCCGGTGGCGTTCAGCCTTCAGTTGCTCTGTGAGCTGTGTGATCTTCCCTTCGACCTCCTTCAGCCGGTCAGCCTGCCGCTCCTTGAGATCAGAGATAACGCCTGCAGTTCGCTGACGTTCCCACCAGTCAGCGGCGACCCCTCCCCCAATCAGACCGAGAATCAGCCACGCGACCGCCCGCTTCACAAGGAACTTCCTGAAGTCCATGATTGTTCGCTCCTCCCGCTGTCAAGGAGTCTCAAGCAACGCGTCTGTGCCCTCCGTGACCGAGCGATGACCACCGCGGCAGTCAGGTCGGCGGATCCTGATGAGGTGTCGTGTCGAGTTCAGCAAGGCGTCAAACAGCGGGCCACGTGGGATGCCGGGCCGGTGCCCTTCGGTTCCCGGTGAGCCAGCTTTGGGTGTGATTCCGTCGTCCGTCATCACTTGCCCCCTTCGGCCAGCGGGGGGTGCCGGCTGCCAGGAGTCTACCAGAGTCGGCTCCAATGCCGCCAGCCACCTGGCTTGGGAGACCATCGAGCGGATGGAGCCCGAGCGGTTGTCCTCCTGGCGATGGCACCCGGCCGCCATCGAGCCCGGCGTCGACTACTCGGCCGAGCCCACGACGCTGGTGACATCCGAGCTCGAGGAGGTCGCGGGCGGCACCCTGCTCACCGTCGTGGAGTCGGGCTTCGACCAGGTCCCCCTCGCCCGCCGCGCGCAGGCGTACCGGATGAACGGGGAAGGCTGGACGCTTCAGATGCAGGCGATCGAGGGCCATGTCCGCACGGCGGGCTAGGCCTACCGGTCGGCTCAGCGAGCGGCCCGCCAGAGGCAGGGGCGCCGCCGTCGGGCGATGGCGGACGGGGGTCCTCGCCGGGGCGGCGCCGGTCTTCGCCGCGCTGGGGGACGAGACGAGGCTGGGGCTCGTCGCCCGCTTGTGCACGGGCAGACCCACGTCCATCGTGAAGCTCACCGCGGGAAGGCACGTCACCCGCCAGGCCGTCACGAAGCACTTACACGTGCTCGCGGGCACCAAACTGGTGCGGGGCGCTCGGATCGGGCGGGACAGCGTCTGGGAGGTCGAGCCCGCGCGCCTGGACGAGGCGCGCCGCTGGCTCGACCACATCGCCGGCCAGTAGGACGAGGCGCTCGCGCGGCTCCGGGCTTCTCTGGGACGCTGAGGCCGGATCTGTGAGCCAGGGATGTGAATCCCCCGCCGGCGCGCGCGGCATCCCAATGGCCAGAAGACCAGACGACCGGGAGGCCGACCATGACGATTCGTTTGGACCATACCATCGTGCCCGCGAGGGACAAGTCCGCCTCAGCCCGGTTCTTCGCCGAGATCTTCGGTTTGACGGTGAAGCCGGGCCCAGGCTACTTCACGCAAGTGCAAGTCAATGAGAGCCTGACTCTCGACTTTGCGGACGAGCCAGAAGCGCGGGGTGGGCCGGGTGTCGCCCCGAGGACGGGTCAGGGCCATCACTACGCGTTCCATGTCAGCGAGGCGGAGTTCGAGGCGATCTGGAGCCGGGTGAAGGCCAAGGCGATCCCCTACGGCAGCGGGCCCGACAGCCATTCCGACGGCCAGGTCAACACCCGCCGGGGCGGGCGTGGGTTCTACTTCAAGGACCCCTACGGCCACCTGTTGGAGGTGATGACGGTGCCCGAAACGGGGACCTAGCCATCGGCTCCTGGCTCCGGAGGCGGCTGGCATCGGAGCATCAGGCGCTCGACCAGAGCGTCATGGCCGCACCCTGAGGACGCGATCGTCGTCGTGGGCCGGCGAGCCCCGGCCATCCCGGTTGCTGGTCGTCACGTAGAGGGCGCCATCGGGCCCGGCGACCACCGCCCGCAACCGCCCGTACAGGTTTTCCAGCAGCGCCGTCACGCGGCCCGCGCGGAGGTCGGGGGTGAGCTCGACGCGAAGGAGCTGCTGGCCCCGCAGGCAGGCCACGTAGAGGGCCGGGCCGAGGATGGCGATGCCCGAGGGCGCCCATGTCTTCTGGCCGGATTCCAGGATCGGGTCCACGTAGCGGGGCTCGCCACCCCGGCCGGTGATCTCGGGCCAGCCGTAGTTGCGCCCCGGGAGGATCGCGTTGATCTCGTCGTGCCCGGACGGCCCGTGCTCGGCGGCGACCAGCCGGCCCGCAGCGTCCCACGCGATCCCCTGCGGGTTCCGGTGGCCGAGGGACCAGAGGGGTGAACCGGGGAACGGGTTGTCGCCGGGGACGGTGCCGTCGGGCTCGATGCGAAGGATCTTCCCCGCCAGCGAGTCGCGCTGCTGAGCGAGCCGCGGGGCGGCGGCGTCCCCCATCGTCACGTAAAGCTTCCCGTCGGGACCGAAGCGGAGGCGGCAGCCGTCGTGGATGGGCGCGCCCGGCATGTCGTCGAGCAGCACCCGCTCCTCCCCCGCCCGCATCCCCCTGACGGTCAGGCGTGACACGCGGTTGACCAGCCGGTCGCCCTTCCGCGCCGTGTAAGGGGCCGTTAATAAATAAATGGCTCAAGTTGTCCGTGGGACTCGGGGGCGATGCGGCCGGATGACGTAGTTCCAGTCCCCGCGGAAGCGGTTGGGCTCCAGGTTGATCCGCTTCATCTCCTCGTCCGAGATCCGTCGCCC